>CACZOU010000019.1 GCA_902782945.1 uncultured Methanobacteriaceae archaeon | reverse complement strand
TATATATATTACTAAACAATATTTATTATTATACAGCTTATTATGAAAACAAAAGAATATATAGCATATAGTTTGATAGGTCTTATGAAAACAAAAGATTTTGAAACTATAACAATTAAAGAAATAACAGAAAATGCACATGTAAATAGATCAACTTATTATAGAAACTTCAAATCAAAAGAAGATATTTTGAAATTTCAATTAAGAAAGATAACTGAAGAATACATAAATAAGTTTGAATCAGTTGAAGAAAAAACAGAAAAAAATCATATCTACACAATACTAAACACTTATAATGAACATAGAGTGTTCTTTTTAACCATACAAGAATCAAGACAATTATACATTATGCAGCAAGTTTACTTAGATTATCTACAAGATAATATACCTGTAATATCATCCAAAGAGGAATTATATAAATTATATCATAATATAGGTGGGATCTATAACTTTATAATATGTTGGATTGAAAATGGTATGGATGAAAATCTTGAAGAATTAACAGAATTATATTTGAATATAATATCAGATAAGGGACAGGGACAATTATATTCTTCTTTGATTACATGATGGTATATGGTTATTTGAATATATTTAATTAGTTTAAAGAACTATTTCTTAAGATAATTATTTCCAAATTAACTAGTTATATTAAAGAGTAGGGTAACAAGATGCTAATTAGACTATACTTTATTATTTATCATGTATTTTTGAGATTACCTTTTAAATAGTATTTGTTTTAAATATAATTATATATCTATGTGATGACAAAAGTAATACTAACTTATTATGGGGATAATACTTTAGTATTGTTATTGTTGTTAATAATACAATAACTAAAACTTAATAATGGATAATATTAATTAATTATAATTTTAATTAATATTATTCCATATCTAACAACTATTTCTAAATTAAAAATAAAAAAAGAGTTTTTGGTGTAATATTGATAAATTATTAGTTTTATTTCTATTTTTAGTATTCAAGGATTCCTTCGGTTAACTGATTATTTGAGCTTAACTGCCATCCAATGTCAAAATCAATTTGTATTCTATTATTTTCAAGATAAACTTCTACAGCACTGCATTCAGCATATAATCTGTAATAATTAGGATTATCCATATCTTGGAAGATTTCAACTTCTAATCCGCTAGATTTTTCCATTAGTTCTGCAAGTTCATCAACTAAGTTATCAATCAGTTCAGAAGTTATTTCTTTTGTATAATACTTTTCTAGTTTTTTAATTTCATTTTTGTTAATCGTTATCATAATTACACCCACACCTATTTAAGTTATTATTTATACTCTTATGCTTTTTTATTATATAAAGATGCTTTATTTTAGCTGTAACTAAATTTTTATCCAGGTATTTTTACATAAACCTAAAAATATGATAATTCAAAACATAAAAACGAGTAATTGTATTTTTTTTAATAAACAGTAATATTAAATTGTAAAAAAAGAGAATAGTTCAAGATGATTTTTAATAGATTATTCATATCTAATAACTAGTCGGGACCATTCTGGATGTTTATTAATAAAATCTTGAACAATAAAAGGAAAGCCATAATTTACTAGGCTAAACATGTATTCATCATAGCTTTTAGCGGGAGTAATGTCACTAACATAGAAATCATCTAATTTCTTTTTATTAGAATTACTAAAGAAAGGAACTATGGGAATGCATTCAGAAGGATGTTTTAATTGATATGTTAATAATTTTTCTTCAATTTCTTTAAAATAGCTGATATTGAATATAACTCCTTGAAAGGCTTGTTCTATAATCTCTGTCATAGTATCACAAAAAAAGATTGGGGATTATGAAGATGTTAGTCTTCTAATGTTTTACTTACACGTTCATAGTCTTCAAGGTTATGGAATGATTTTGTTGCATCTACACCAATTTTAGTGGTTGTACCATCTATTTGTGCTACTGGGTCAAGTGATGACCCACGTGCTTTTGGTATGATAATTATATCATCGTCTCCTTTTACACGGGTAGCAATAGCATATTCCACATCAACTGGGTCAAATATATTGATATCCTCGTCAACTATAACACAATGTTTAAGTGATGGGTGTGCAGATAATGCAGCCATAAGTACATTTTTTGCATCTCCCTCTGTTTGTTTCTTGATAGATACTACTGCATGTAGCCAACAGCATCCACCTTCTGTAAGTATTACATTTTGTACTGTTGGTAGTGTGTTTTTTACACTATTAAATATTCTTGGTTCCTGTGGTAATCCCTGTAATAATTTATGTTCATTGCCTGCTGGTAGAATTGCATGATAATATGGATTGTCTTTATAGTGCATTCGTGTAAGTTTTATCACTGGTTCGTCTCTTATTTTATCATATGTATCTGTTAAGTCAACAAATGGTCCTTCAGTTTTACGTTCATTTGGTAATATTTTACCCTCAAGTAATATTTCACATTCTGGTGCTTCAATATCCACAGTTTCACATTTGACTAATGTAAGTTTTCCATCTTTAAATGTATTAGCTACTTCTAACTCGTTTTCATTAATAGGTATACTTGTTGTACTTGCAAGTAATGTTGATGGATTTAAACCTATGGCGATTGCTATTTCTAATGGTTTATTAAGTTCTTCTGCTCTTTTATAATAAGTATATAATTGTCTTGGTACAATACGTATGCCTAATTCATCTTTTCCATTAACAAGCATTCTATGGATACTTGCGTTTACTTGTCCATTATCCGGATCTTTAGCAATAACTACTCCTGCAGTAATATATTTTCCTTTATCTTTAGGGTAATGTTTTAGTATAGGTATTTTTGATAAGTCAGCATCTTCATTGTTTGCATATACTTCTTTAATATCTTTTATATCGTCTATTGGTGTAGGATTGTTTGTTGCTCTTATTATATTCTCAGTAATTTTATCAACAGTTGTATTTATTGAATTTGCTATTTTTTCTCTTGTGTTACATATTCCAGATATGATGTTCATATCGGAATCTTTAACATTTGTAAATATTAATGTATCTGTAGGATGTTTTTTGAGAATGGATGTTATCTCATAATCTGTTGATACTTCATCGGTTATTTCAATTATATCTTCCTTTATTTCATCAATTAAACGTGTCATATGCTTTTCTCCTATTTATTCATAATAGATGTTTCTATGTAATGTTTTCATGTATTTTATTAATGAATTTCGTATATCTTCATCATATATTGATAATATTCTTGCAACATATAATGCTGCATTTTCTCCTGCATCAAGTCCCATAGTAGCTGTAGGTACACCCGGTGGCATTTCCACCATAGATAATAAGGAATCTATTCCTAATCTTTTAGTAGTACATGGTACTCCAATAACTGGTTTTGTTGTATGAGAAACCATTGCACCGGAAAGAACAGTTGATAAACTGGATACTGCAATATATAAATCCACTTGGGCATCGGCTTCTTTCATGTATTTTTCTAATTTATCTGGTGTTCTTGTTGCAGATACTACTTTATAATTACTACCAATTCCTAGTGTTTCAAGGGTTTGTGTTATTTTATGTACTATTTCCATGTTAGAATAGTTACCAGATATGATTAATACTTTAGTATTTTCAGGTAGTACTAGTTCCTTTTTGACAGCTGGTCTTTCATGTTCTACACGTTCTGATTTAGTGTAATATTCTCCGGCAATCTTTTCTATAACATCTTTTTCGTCATTTTCCATTTTCTGATTATAGGATTCACGTTTATTTTTCAGAGCCTCTTTCATATTATCATCATTACATGCAATAATTTGACATGCTAGCCATGCTGCGTTCTCTCCACGGTCAATACCCATTGTTGCTACAGGTGTTCCTAATTGCATTTCAGTTGAAGATAATAATGCATCTAATCCTCCTATTTTACCTGTGCATGGCACTGCAATTACAGGTTTTGTTGTATAAGATGCGATTACTCCTGGAAGATGTGCTGCTAGTCCGGCTATTGCTATAAATACTTCTACATTATCAGTATAATTGGTCATTATGTCTTTTACTCTGCCATGTGTTCTGTGAGCTGATGCTACTTTAATATCATATGGAACTTTCATTTCCTCTAATACTTTAACAGATTTTTCTGCTATTTTGTAGTCAGATCCACTTCCTAAAATTATCATAACTTTAGTTTTAATATATACTCCCCCTTATGTATGTTAAATTATTCCGTCATTATTGTAAAATCGATATATATTAGTTATATTCTATAGTATTCATTAATTTTTTTATTAAGTTAGTTTAATGATATTGTTTAATCCTTTTCAGTGAATTTTTATTCTCATGATTTTTTCAATCAACTACTTTTTATATTATATTTAACATAAATGATTAATACTAAACAAAATATTGAATAATAAATGATTAATTTTACGGAGAATTACATGTTAAATATTGCATACTTAATTGTATTTGTATTAGTATCCTTATTATTTGCAGGGTCTTCAAAGAAATCTAAGATAGATGGTAAAGTATCCGTTGTAATACCTGCATATAATGAAGAAAAAGCAATAGAACATGTAATTAACACGGTAAAACAAGTTAAGGATATAACTGAAATCATCATAGTTGACGATGGAAGTACAGATAACACCCATAACATTGTATCACGGCAAGATAATGTTATATTATTGACTCATGAAAAAAATAAGGGTAAAGGTTCTGCTATGAAAACAGGACTTAAACGCGTCACGAATGATATAGTATTATTTTTAGATGCTGATCTATCAGAGATAAATAAATTACAGGTTGAATCAATAATTAAGCCAATCCTTAACGGCGATGCAGATATTACAAAAACAAAGTTTAAAAGAGAAGCTGGAAGAGTAACAGAACTAACAGCTAAACCATTACTTAACTTTTTCTTCCCAGAATTAAGTTTTGAACAGCCTTTAAGTGGACAATTTGCTGCAATAAAGAGCTTTTTAGATAATATTGATCTTGAACATGATTATGGGGTAGATATAGGTATAGTATTAGATGCAGATGCTCAGGGGATGAGAATTCAAGAAGTAGATATAGGTAATATAGTACATGAGATGTCTACTCTTAAAGAATTGAATATAATGGCTAATGAAGTAGTACGTACTATTGTTGATAGAGCAATCCATTATGGTAGATTAACAATGATGGATGATGTGGGTAGTTCCATAAGAATGGAAATTATGGGATTAACTCTTATTATCTTCGGAATATTCGGATTATTCTTTATTAATCCAATGACTCCAATAATTGCTGGGGCTATTATTGTAATAGGTATAGTGATAGCCGCGGTTTATCTGGTACGTATTATACGTACCTCGTTACGTGTGTACAGACAGAGTAAGATACCTAATAGGCAGATTATAAGAACTTTTATACAGATGCATTTTCCAGTTTTAATATCTGTTGTAATATTATTGGTTATTGCTGCATCATTACTGGGTTCTGTGAATATTGCTTCTAATCAGATTTCTATAGAACCGGTAAGTAAAAACTTGGTTATATCAACATCTCCTGAGCCTCACTCTGCGGTGGATGTAAGAGGACCATATACTATTGATAATGCATTAGAAAATGAGGAACATCTTGTACGTTTATCTAATTCAGCGTTGAGCACGTTGCATGCACAGTATGGTGATTATATTTATATTGATGGGGAACGGTATCAACTAGAACAAGCATTAGATGGTGAAAATGATCTTATCAGGATGCCAGAATCTGCAAGGACGGCTTTAGATGTATCTCCAGGGGATATTATAAGGGATAGTGATTTAAGAAGTTCCTTTGAAAATGTTTACCTGGTACAGAATATAAATCCTGGTGAGGAACAAATAGATAATAATACAGGCTTTAATAATACAACATCACAGATTAACACTAATAATACTACTGTTAATATTGGTAGTGAATATACATCACAGACACTGCCTGAGAAGGTTTTAACAGTGTACTTGAATAACACGCCTGTTGCTCAGACTAGTGCTGCTGTACTTAATAGTTCATATAATGTGTACATTGATGGAGTTTATGATGATTCTATAATGCTTAATAATTCATCTACGGGAATTATCTATAATTCAACATATGATGGCACAACTATAAGGGTAGAACTAGAAAATCAAAATGGAACAACAAACAGTGTCTTTGCTAATCAGAATTCAACGGTAAAATTCCTTAACATAAACTTAAACTTTAATGAGTCACTAGCAAATAACACTACAAACATTGAAGTTAATAGAACAAATTAATATATTAACCTCCAATTTTTACTATTTTTTATAATATTTTAATAATAAAATTATACAATACATAACTTTATATAATAATATTTTTAAATATCAAAATCGAAAATATAAAAGTTATGATTACTAAAATACTGTCCTACAAATGTAGAATATACCCAAATAAGACACAAATACAAAAATTTGAAAAAGATTTAAAGGCATGTCGTATAGTCTACAATAAATGTAAAGAAAAATATGAACAAGACCTTAAAAAACAGGAATACACAAAAGATGAACCACAGGGTAAAAAATACTTCTATAACCTATTACAACAACTAATAAAACAATACCCCTGCCTACAGGAAACAGATCAAAGAATACTAATAGATGCATATCACAATTTAATAAGAGCAATAACATTATACAAGAAAGGAATATCAAACCATCCAAAAAAATCCAATACAAAAACATTAAACTCCTTTAAAATAAGACCTAATCCTAATATTTACATTGAAAATCAGAAAATACACCTAGACAAATACGGGACAATAAAAATACATGATAAAAGAAAAATCACAGGAAAAATATTAAACTACATAATTAAAAAACACTACGATGAATGGTATATAATAGTCACAACACGACAACAAACACAAAAATATCCTAAAACAGGAAAAGCTGTAGGAATTGACTTAGGGATAAAAGAGTTAGCCATACTATCTAATGGCGAAAAAATACATAATATCAACCTAGAAAAAGAAGATGAAAAACTAAATAAATTATACAAACAACTCAATAGAAAAGACAAGAACAGTAAAAACTATGAAAAAATACTAAAAAAGGTACATAAAGCAAATGATAAGAGAACTAATAAAATCAATGATTATTTAAATAAATTATCAGCAAGATTAGTTAAAGAATATGATTTTATAGCAATGGAAACCCTGCATATACTGGACATGTTAAACAAATCAAATAATGATAAAATTAGAGATGCAAGCTGGAGAAAATTAATTGAAATGACAAAATACAAATCACAGGCTCATGGAAAAACATTCATACAAGTACCATCTAATTATCCATCAACAAAATTATGTCATAACTGCGGATATAAAAATAATAAGTTAACACTAAAAGACAGAGAATGGACATGTCCTGAATGTAAAACATTTCATGATAGGGATGTTAATGCAGCAATAAACATACTAATTAAAGCACAGGAAATAGACAGACAAAACAAGATAAAAAATATTTAATTAATTTATTAGAAGAGTAAAGGGGTTTAAGGAAGTAATTACTCATCATAATATACTTTTGCATATTCTGTAGGATTATTATATAATCCAATAGCAGCTAAAGCACCGATGAGACCACCTTTTCCAGTAACATATTCAATACGAATATTATTTTCTTTAGCAACACGTTCTGCTTCATCAAAGTATTTCATTGATTTCTTTGCTTCAAGACCATATTTTTGAACAGGCTCTGGAATTTCAAGTTTATCATAGACTACGAAAGCTGTATTATCAGATAATGTATTTTTTAATAGTTTAGCTTTAACTTGGCTAATTAAATCCTCTTTATCCTCTTCTCTAACAGCAAATACTAGTATAATAGAAACACAGTTCTTGGTTTTATTAGGATTATTTGGATATAATTGGCAAGTTATATGTTCAAGGTATCTGTAACCTTTTTCTTCTTGAATTTCATTACCAATATTATTAGCAAGAGTCCAAGTAGCTCCCTCTGTAGGAATATCAGTATCGTCAATACCAATAATTACTTTTCTAAGTTTAGGAGTTACTACAGCAGCTTTACCTACCTTAGAACCTCCGCCTTTTTCAAAAATTTCCACTCTTTCTACACCTGATGCTTTTCCACGACAGAAAGCAGCTCCAACACCAGCACCAGCAAGACCCGCATGAACTATTTTCACATCATCCTCTTCAATGATAGCTTCTTCAATACCAGCTGCTTGAAAACTAGGTTTTAAATCTAATTCTGTTTTACCCTTCTTAACATAATATGTATGTTTATTTCCATCACGTTTAGCATCTAAAATAAGAGGGCTGGTTCTTTTATACTGTTCTATCATCCAATCTGATCCAATAGGACATGGATGATACTCAATTAACTCAATTTCTTCTTCATCCTCATCAGTTAAAGTTAGAATTTCATGATAAGGAGTAATCCAAGCATCTGTATATTTTTCTTTTAATTCTTCAGGTGTTAAAATTTCCATATTTTCATTTTTCCTTAATATTTTTAGAATTTAGTTAAACTTAAAAAAAGAATAATTAAAGGATATGTTTTCAAATAATACGTGTTTATTGAAGTCTTTTAACTAATTTTACTGCAGCTTCAACTGCACGTTTACCATATTCTACTCTTTGATGAGCTTCTAATCTAGTCATACCTGGACCAGATATTCCAAGAGTTACAGGTTTATTATATTCAAGTGATAAATCTGTGATTTTACGTGCTGCATGCTGAACAACAATTTCATCGTGTTCTGTATCTCCCTCAATTACAGCTCCGAGTGTTATAACTGCATCAACGTTTCCATCATCTAACATTTTCTTTATTGCTATTGGCATATCATATACGCCTGGTACTGCAATTATCTCAGTTATTTCTGCTTCTAGAAATTTTGCATGTTCTTTTGCTAATTCTAGCATCATACTTGTTATATCAAAGTTAAATTCTGATACAACTGCTCCTAATTTTATCATTTGTATCTATTTCTCCTTTATTTTATTTAATTAATAGTTTCTTCAGGGTTATTCTATTACAATAGGTATAATACGAAAGCTGATACTGAACTCACTACCATGATAAATATAATAAATATTGCTGCTGCTTTTGCTGTGTTCATGTTTATACCTCCATTATTGCTATTGTGAGTTGTCTTTGTATACTGATAATTTATTTTTGTTTTATGTAATATATTAATTTTATATAATGTCTTATTAAAAAAAGTTAATAAAAAGAGTAATCTCTTTTTTCTTATAATTTACTTGCAATGTATTCAGCCATTTCCTGAGTAGATGAGTCTCCACCTAAATCAGGGGTTACATGACTTCCTTCTTGTATTACATCTATTAATATTTCTTCTACTTTACGTGCATATTGTGATTCGCCGAGGTAGTCAAGCATCATACATGCAGATAATATTGTTGCTGCAGGGTTTGCAATTCCTTGTCCTGCTATGTCTGGTGCAGATCCATGTACTGGTTCGAATAATCCATTGTCATCTCCAATGTTTGCTGATGGAATCATTCCAAGTCCACCTACAAGTCCTGCTCCTTCATCTGAGAGAATATCTCCGTATAAGTTTGTTGTAACAATTACTTCAAAGTCTAATGGATTTGTTATAAGATACATTGCTGTTGCATCTACATAGAAATCATTTGATTCAATGTCTGGATATTGTTCTGCTATTTTATAGAATGATTTTTTGAATAATCCATCGGATAGTTTTAGTACGTTTGCTTTATGTACTGCTGTAACTTTCTTTCTACCTGTATCTTCAGCATATTTAAATGCATATTTAGCTATTCTTTCTGATGCAAATTTAGTGATTTTTTTACGTGCTATTGCTCCTTCTGGTGTTTCTTCTTCGTCTCCTATGTATAGGTCTTCTGTGTTTTCTCTTACTATCATGAAGTCTATGTTTCCATACTTATCTGGCTGTAGAGATTTAACAGGTCTTAAGTTTACAAATGTATTTAGTTCTCTTCTTAATCTTACTATTACATCTGCTGCTGTTTCTCCTGCTGCTCCAAATAGTACTGCATCTGAATTCTTTGCTAATTCGATTGTTTCATCAGGAAGAGGAACGCCTGTTTCTTCTTTGCATTCGTCTCCTGCTTTTGCATATGTGTAATTAAAATCTATTGGTAGTTTATCAAGTATGGTTACTGCTGCTTTTACTACTTCTTGTCCTATACCGTCTCCTGGTATTACTGCTATATTATACATTCTTTTCGCCTTCTTATTTTTTTTATTCATTGAATCTTGTTCTGTTTAAGTAGTTTATTAATCCATCATTTTCCAGTATTTCAAACATGAATTCTGGTAATTTTGTTGTTGAATAGTTTGTGTTTTGTGTTTCGTCTTCTAATGTTCCGTTTTCAAGATCTATTTTTACAGTATCTTCTTCATTTATGTCATCTGGTCCTTCTGGTGCTTCTACAAGTGCTAATCCTATGTTTATAGCATTTCTGTAGAATATTCTTGCGAAGGATTTTGCTACTACTGCTTTTATTCCTGCTGCTTTTAGTGCTATTGGTGCGTGTTCACGTGATGATCCACATCCAAAGTTGGATCCTGCTACGATTACATCTCCTTCTTGGATTTTGTCTTTGTAGTGTAGGTCATATCCTTCCATAACATGTTTTCCTAAATCTTCTGGTTCGGTTAGTGTTAAGTATCTTCCTGGAAGTATGCTGTCTGTGTCTATGTCATCGCCTAATTTTAGAACTCTTCCTTCTATTATTTTTTCCATTCTAATCTACTCCTATCCTATTTTTTAGTTTTTTTCTGGTGCTGTTATGTGTCCTGTTATTGCACTTTCAGCTGCTACGATTGGTGAGCTGAGGTATACTTTTCCTTCTGGACTACCTTGTCTTCCTTTGAAGTTTCTGTTTGAAGTTGAAAGGCTTACTTCTCCGTCTCCAATGAGACCTACATGTCCTCCTAGACATGGTCCACAGCATGGATTGCAGATTAATGCTCCTGCATCTATGAATATGTCAAATAATCCTTCGTCTAATGCTTGTTTATAGATGGTTCTTGATGCTGGTATGACTAATGTTCTTACTCCTTTTTTGATTTTCTTTCCTTTAAGTACTTTTGCTGCTTGTTCTAAGTCTTTTAGTCTTCCATTAGTACATGATCCTATGAATACTTGGTCTACTTCAACGTCTTCTACTTCACTTGCTGGTTTTACGTTGTCAACATGGTTTGGACATGCTACTTGTGGTTCTAGGTCTGACACATCTATGTCCATAACTTCTAGACTTGCAGCGTCAGGATCTGTTGTGTATTTCTGGTATGGTTTGGATGTTCTGTTTTTTAGGTATGCGTCTGTTACTTTGTCTGGTGCTATTAGTCCTGTTTTTCCACCACATTCTATTGCCATGTTACTTAGTACCATTCTGTCGGATACATCCATGTTTTCTACGGTTTCTCCTGCGTATTCACATGCTTTGTATCTTGCACCATCTTGGCCTATTTGTCCGATGATGTTTAGGATCACGTCTTTACTTGTAACATTTTCTTGTAGTTTTCCTGTGATGTTGAATTGTTTGGTTTCTGGTACTTTGAACCATAGTTGTCCTGTTGCAAATACCATTGCCATATCTGTTGATCCGATTCCTGTTGAAAATGCTCCGAGTGCTCCGTGTGTACATGTGTGTGAGTCACATCCTACTACTACGGTTCCTGGTATGATATGTCCTTTTTCTGGTAGTACTTGGTGGCATACTCCTTCATATACATCATAGAAGTTTTTTATTCCTTGTTCTTTTACAAATTCTCTTAGCATTTGATGGTTTTTTGCAGCATCTAATGTATCTGCTGGCACTTGATGATCGAATGGGATTACTATTTTATCAGGGTCCCATACTTTGTCGGTATTTATTTGGTCTAGTGCTTGTAATGTTAGTGGACCGGTTAAATCGTGTACCATGGCTGTGTCTATGTTTGCCATGATTATTTCTCCAGCTTCTACTTTTTCTTTGTTTGAAGCTTTTGCTAATATTTTTTCAGACATTGTCATTGACATGTTTTATTTTTCCTCCATTTTTTCTGTGGATTTTCTTTAATAAAGTGTTTTTTAGTTCATTGAAATTATTATCTTGAATTTATAACATCACTTTATATATATTTTTGATAATTTTGTTTATTATTTTTTATTGTTGTTTGTCGTTTTTCCAAAAGTATAAGTATTATATATTTATTAGTTAGTAATACAATATGATGTTAATAATTAGTGAATAAAACATGAAAAATAGATATAACTATTACATAAAAAATTAATAAATCACCTTAAATTAATAAAAAAACTAGGTTAATGTATAATAAATAATACTTATCACACGCTACCATAAAAACCTTTATATCTAATATACAAAAATCTAAAACAGATAACGTAAATATATATTATTATAATAAAAAAATACATTATTTTTAAAAATTCACTATATTAATAAAATAATTAAAAACACCAATAGGAGAATTTTTCATGGCTTCTGAAGATGAATACTATAAAGAAAGATATCAAGAAGTTAAAGATAAAGTGGAATACAAAGATTTCTTAAATGATATTAAAGAAATAAAAGAAGAAAATGGTGACTCACCATTTATAACAGAAGAACAAATAGTGGATATGGCAATAGAAAAATACGCAGGAAGACAAAATATACAGCAAACTCATACAAACCAAGTACAGGAAATATCCTCCCTTATAGAAGGAAACGGAAACATAAGCATCCAAGGAAGACTAATAGCTATATCTAACATAAAAACATTCACAACAAAAAAAGGACGTGAAGGAAAAGTAGCAAATCTCACAGTAGAAGACAACACAGGAAAAATCAGAGTAGTAATGTGGACAGACAACATGAAATATATGAGCCGTATATCTGAAGGAGACATAGTAAAAATAAACAATCTCGAAGTACGTAAAGGATATACTGGTGATTTAGAAGTACAAATGAGAAACAACTCATCAATCCAAGTATTACCTGAAGAAGTAGATCCATCTCTTCCAAAATATGAAGAGGTAATAACAAACCTAGGCGACATAAAAGAAGACGGAGAATACAATGTCATAGTAAGAATCAAGAAAATATCAACACTCCGTGAAATACAAAAAGATGACAGAACACTACAAATAGTAACATTGGATGTAATGGATAAAACAGGTGCAATGGAATTTACACTATGGAACAAGGACACAAAACTCGTAGAAACACTGGACCTTAAAGAACATGATACAATTAAAATACTAAAAGCAAGAGCACAGACAAGATATGACCAAACATCATTATCTAACAGTTGGAATGGAAGAATAATTAAGGGTGACTATGATGTTCCTGAATTCCAAGAAGAAATATTAAAGATAGGCGATGCAAAAGAAGCAGAAAAAGTTACAATAATAGGTGTAATCACTAAAATATATGATACAATAACATTCGACAAAAATGATGGTTCTGAAGGACAAGTAAGAAGTATTGAAGTAACAGATGATACAGGTTCTATTAGAGTAACACTATGGAATAAGGAAACAGAAATCGCTATGGACAAAGGAGACATCATTAAAATCAGTGGTGGAAATGTGGAATTTGATGACTATGCAGGTGATAGTTACAGATTAAACACTGGATGGAATGCATCTATTGTAATAAACCCTGAGATAGATGATGAACTAAGCAAAAAACTATCAGATATAAACAACTTCCAAATAACAAAAATAAAAGACGTACTCAACATTGATGAAGATGAAGGTAGAGAAGTAGATGTTATTGGAAGAATACTATCAATGCAGGATATCCGGGAATTCCAAAGAGTAGATGGAACAGAAGGACAGGTAAGAAGTATAGACTTAGCTGATGAAACAGGTATTGTAAGAACATCCCTATGGGATGAAAAATCAGACATAGACCAAGGCTTGGGAGATGCAATAAAGATTGAAAATGCAAGAACAAGACTTGGCCAAAATGTAATGGAATTAAGTGTGGGAAGATCATCAAGAATCACAGTTCCATCAGAAGAAGAAATGGCTGATTTACCATCATATCAAGATCTTGAAAGAGACAGATATAATGACAGAACAATAAGTCAACTAGAAGAAAACGAACAAAATACAAAACTAAGAGTCAGAATCACAAATGTTGGAGAAGTTAGCACATTCACTCGTGTTGACGGACGAGATGGAAGAGTAAGACCAATAAATGTAGCAGATGAAACAGCTGAAATTCAAGTATCCCTATGGGATGATGATACAGAGAAGAAATTCCCTGAAGGATTAGCTATAATCATAGAAAATCCAGTAATCAATTCACAAAATGGACATTTAAGATTATCCATAGGTAATGGAAGTACAATTAGACAAGCAAGACAAGAAGAAGCTGAACTAATGCCATCACTACGTGAAATAGAAAATAAACTATACGTTGAAAAAGCAATTGAAGACATTGAAGAAGATGACCAACACATCAAAGTTAAAGGAGTCATTGAAGAAATCAATGGTGACAAAATATTATATGCAATGTGTCCAAATTGTAACAAACGTATAGTACAAAGTGAAGAAGGATATATCTGTGATATATGTGGAGAAAAAATAGAAAAACCAAATTATCTAATGATTATAACAACAACATTACGAGATGAAACAGGAACAATTCAAGCAACATTCTTCAGAAAACAAGCAGAAGAATTAATTGATACAACAACAGAAGAAGTAATACAAATATTTGAACAAACTAGTGATGAATCCTCTATGTCATCAAGAATAGAAGATTTAATTGGACATGAAGTTACTATAATAGCAGATTCCAATTTTAATGAATATGATGAGGACATCAGATTAAATGTAAGACGTTTAGTAATCGTATTATAAGAATTTATTAAATATTAAAGAGGTATCGTGAATGACAGAATTAGAAGATTTACCAAGTGTAGGAGAAAAAACAGCACAAAAACTACGTGATGCTGGATTTGCAGATATGATGCGTTTAGCAACAGCAACACCAAAAGAACTAAGTGTTAAAGTAGAAATTGGTGAAGGTGTAGCAGCAAAGGTTATAGAAGCAGCACGTAAAGCAGAAAAAATAGACTTTGAAACAGCATATGAAGTTATGGAAAGACGTGAAGATGTGGGAAGAATAACTACTGGTAGTAAAGGATTAGATGAATTAATCGGTGGGGGAGTAGAAACTCAGTCTATCACAGAGGTATATGGTGAATTTGGTTCAGGTAAAAGTCAAATATCACATGAACTATCTGTAACAACACAGTTACCAGAAGAAGAAGGAGGATTAGATGGTGAAGTAGTATTTATTGATACAGAAAACACTTTCCGTCCAGAAAGGATAGAACAAATTGCAACAGGATTTGGTCTTGATGTTACTGAGGTTCTTAAGAAGATTCATGTTGCAAGAGCATTTAATAGTAGCCATCAAATGTTAATGGCTGATAAGATTAATGAATTAATACAAAGTGGAGTTAATATTAAACTTGTTATTGTAGATTCATTAATGGCTCATTTCAGAGCAGAATATGTTGGACGTGAATCATTAGCTACCCGTCAGCAGAAACTAAACCAGCATTTACACACATTACAGAATATTGCAAACACATATAATGTTGCTATATTAATAACTAACCAGGTTCAATCTAAACCGGATGCATTCTTTGGTACTCCAACAAAAGCTGTTGGTGGACACGTTTTAGGTCACGCATCAACATATCGTATATTAATTAAGAAAGGATTATCAGGTAAAAGAATTGCTCGTCTTGTAGATAGTCCTCACTTACCTGAAGGAGAAGCTGTATTTAAAATAACTACAGAAGGATTAGTTGATTAATTACATCAACTTTTTACTACTACTCTTTTTTTATTCAAATTTTATCATTTATTATTTAATTTTTCAAAGAATAGATGATGTTCTATATTAAGAAGTAATTTTAATAGTATATTATTCAAAATATGTAACTTTCTAAGTTGATTTATATTTGTATTGTTCATAATACCGTTTTCACGTATTTTTTAAGTATAATGTTTATTTTTTAAACTATTTTTAAGATTTAAATTGGAAATTTTTCATTTTAATTTAATTTATAAATACTTTTTATGATAAAGTATATTTAGAAATAAAATGGAGGCAAAGTTACATGGTAAGTTCTATTGAAATTATATTGATTCCAACGTTAATGATATTTCTAGGATATGCTCTTAAAAGAGTAGATATTCTTAAAGCACAGGACAGTACAACGTTATCAAAAATTGTTATAAATGTAAGTATGCCTGCATTGATTTTTACTAATTTAGTCACTGCTAATATTAGTATTAATATGATTATATTACCAATTACTTCTATTATTGTCAGTTTAATATGTATGACAATTGCATTTTTATTCTGTAAAAGTAGAGGTTACTCTAAAATTAAAACATGGACCCTCATGATTGCATCTGCAATGATGAACACTGGTTTCGTGGGTTATCCAATTACTTTAGGTGTATTTGGTAATGAAGGATTAATAAATGCTATCTTCTTTGACTTATCTACATCAATAATATTTGTAGTATATGGTATGGTTCTTGTCAGCCAATTTGGTGGAGATCGTAAAGAAGTAGTTAAAAGTGGTTTAAGTTTCATGCCACTGTGGGCAGTTATATTTGGATTAATATTTAACATTGGCCATATTCAATATGGTTATGTTTTAAATAGTGCTTTAACTTATCTAGCTAATTCAACAGTACCCTTAATAATGATTTCATTAGGTTTAACTATTGACTTTAAAGGCATTAAGGATTATCTCAATGATTCCCTTGTTGTTTCTGCAATTAGGTTAGTCATTGCACCTGTCATAGTATTTGTAGCTTTAAGTGCTTTAAATGTTACAGGATTAATATTTAAAGTTGCTGTATTAGAATCAGGTATGTCTACAGCTATGACTGCTTTAGTATTATCCATCACATATGGATTAGATAATAAACTTATGAGTTCATGTATATTTATAGATATTCTGTTAAGTTTAATATCATTAACATGTGTTATAACTGTTTTAACATAATCTTCTCTTTTTTTCTATTTTTTTATCATTAACAAGATTAATTTGTTTTTAAACGAACTTTAAAAAAGTTTAAATATTAAGTTTTCTTAACTTAGATTATAGGATATAATTTGTTAAATTTTTAATAGTTAACAAAATTTTTTTAAAAGATTTTTTTTAATAAAAAAAAGCTAAATTTTGAACGCATAGTCTTAATTAAATAGGTGATTTAACTTGGCAGATAATAATGAAGAATTACGTATAGGAGTATACGTATGCCACTGTGGAGTAAACATTGGTGGTGTAGTAGACTGTAAAGCAGTAGCAGAATACGCAGAAAACCTTCCTGACGTTACAGTATCACGTGAATACAAATACATGTGTTCTGACCCAGGACAGAAACTTATCCAAGATGATATTAAAGAATTAAACTTAAACAGAGTAGTAGTAGCAGCATGTAGTCCTCGTTTACACGAACCTACATTCAGAAGATGTGTAAAAGAAGCAGGATTAAACGAATTCTTATTTGAGTTTGTAAACTTAAGAGAACAAGACTCCTGGGTACACGGAGACGACCCAGAAGGAGCTACAGAAAAAGCTAAAGATTTAGTACGTATGGGAATTGCAAAAGCAAGATTACTAAACCCATTAACAGCTGAAGTAGTACCTGTAACAAAAACCGCAATGGTTATTGGTGGAGGTATTGCAGGTATCCAAACAGCACTTGATTTAGGTGACATGGGATTCAAAACCTACCTAGTAGAAAGAAACCCAACCTTAAGTGGAAGAATGGGACAATTAGATAAAACATTCCCTACACTAGACTGTTCAATGTGTATTTTAGCACCTAAAATGGTAGATGCTGGTAAACACCCTAACATTGAATTATTAGCATACTCTGAAGTAAAAGATGTAGATGGTTACATAGGAAACTTCAAAGTAACAGTAGAGAAAAAAGCAAGATTTGTAGATGCAGAAGCATGTACAGGTTGTGGAGTATGTCAAGAAGCATGTCCAATTGAAATGCCAAACTACTTCGATGAAGGAACCGGTATGGTAAAAGCAGCATACATTCCATTCCCACAAGCAGTACCTCTTGTAGCTACAATCGATGACGATTACTGTATCGGATGTCACTTATGTGATAAAGCTTGTGAAATCGGTGCAATTGACCACGATCAACAACCTGAAGAAGTTGAATTAGACATTGGTACAATTGTAGTAGCAACAGGTTACGACCCATTCGACCCAACATTAAAAGAAGAATACATCTTCGACCAAGCTGAAAACGTAATTACTGGTCTACAAATTGAAAGATACATAAACGCATCTGGACCAACACAAGGACACGTAATTCAACCATCCTCTGGTGAAACACCTAAAAAAGTTGCTTTCATCCAATGTGTAGGATCACGTGACGAAAAAGTTGGAAACCCATACTGTTCAAGAGTATGTTGTATGTACGCAATGAAAAACGCACAATTATGTATTGACCACGAACCAGATACTGAAGTAACAATATACTACATCGATATCCGTGCATTCGGTAAAGGTTACGAAGAATTCTACAGAACATCACAAGAAAAATACGGAATCAGATTTATCAGAGGTAAAGCAGCACAACTTATTGAAAATGAAGATAAATCAATCACAGTACGTGCAGAAGATACCCTCTTAGGTAAAGCAACCGCATTCACTTATGATTTAGTAGTATTATCTGTAGGACTTGTACCTCCTGCTGGTAAAGAAGAATTAAGACAAACATTAGGATTATCCGCAAGTGCAGACGGTTTCTTCATGGAAGCTCACCCTAAACTAAGACCTGTAGACACAATGACCGACGGTATTTACCTCGCTGGTGTAGCACAAGGTCCTAAAGATATTCCTGATACAGTAGCACAAGCTTCTGGTGCAGCAGCAAGAGCAGCAATTCCTATGATTAAAGGAGAAGTAGCTATTGAACCTATTACTGCTGAAGTAGACAAAGACAGCTGTGGTGGTTGTCAAATATGTATCGAATTATGTCCATTTGGAGCTCTTTCCATCGTTGATGGTAAATGTGACGTAAACGTTGCATTATGTAAAGGATGTGGAACATGTGTAGGAGCATGTCCAACAGGTGCACTAAACCAAGCACACTTCAAAAACGAACAAATATTCGCACAAATCGAAGCAGCTTTCCAATAAGCTGTTAAGCAAGAGTAAAAAGGAGGAAGAATTACCTTCCCTTATTTTACTTTTTATTAAATAAAAATCAATTACTCTATTTTTTCAAATTCATTGCAAATCATATAATTTCATTAATAAAAAAACTATTTTTAACATAAATTAATTATAATACTAAATAATATAACATATACTATAGAGTAATCTATTAACTACAAAACGTAAATTTACAAATCATCAAATAAAAGCAGATGATTTAATTAGTTATATAAAAATTAAATTAATACTTGAAACCTTATTTTGGAGGAATATATTTAATGTCTAATTTGGAATACGCACAAGAGATTAAAAATTTAACTAAAAAACATCACGATTGGATGAAAAACAGTTTAAACTTAATTGCTAGTGAAAACATCACTAGTAGATCTGTAAGAGAGGCAATGGCTTCTGATTTATCACACAGATATGCAGAAGGATTACCAGGTGAAAGAAAATATGAAGGATGTGACTACATCGATGATATTGAACAAATAACAATTGACTTATCAGAAAAGTTATTTGGAGCAGATCATGCTAACGTACAACCAACATCTGGAGTAGTAGCAAATTTAGCAAGTTTCTTTGCATTAACTGAACCTGGTGACAGAGTACTAACCATTAATGTACCAGAAGGAGGACACATCAGCCACGCAGGAGTTAGTGCTGCTGGTGTAAGAGGACTAAAAATATCATCACTACCTATGGATACAGACATAATGAATGTAGACATTGATAAAGCACAAGCAAAAATAAGAGATAAAGAACCTAAAGCAATAGTTCTTGGTGGAAGTTTATTCTTATTCCCACACCCTGTAAAAGAAATATCCGAAGCAGCTCAAGAAGTTGGAGCAAAAGTAATCTATGATGGAGCACACGTACTAGGATTAATTGCTGGAAATCAATTCCAAGACCCTGTAAAAGAAGGTGCTGATGTTATAACAGGAAGTACACACAAAACATTCCCAGGACCACAGGGAGGTATCATTTTATGTAAAGAAGAACTTCACAAGAAAATTGATAACTGTGTATTCCCAGGTCTAGTAAGTAATCATCACCTACACCACGTAGCAGGTTTAGGAATAGCAACAGCAGAAATGATGGAATTCGGAGAAGCATACGCAAAACAAACAATCAAAAACGCTCAAGCATTAGCTCAAGACTTATACGAATTAGGTTTCAATGTATTATGCGAAGAACAAGGATTCACAGAATCACACCAAGTAGCTATGGATGTACGAGAATACGGTGATGTATCTGACATGGCAAAAACATTACAAAACAACAACATTATATTAAACAAAAACCTACTCCCATGGGACGATGTAAACAACAGTGATGACCCATCAGGATTAAGATTAGGTACACAAGAATTAACACACCGTGGACTCAAAGAAAGTGAAATGAGTCAAGTAGCAGAATTCATTAAACAAGTAGTAATTGATGGAAAAGATGTAACTGATGATGTAACAGAATTCATGCAAGACTTCACCAAAGTTCACTACTCCTTTGATGATGGATGCGAAGCTTACGATTACATAGAATTTTAAGTAATCCTATTAACAGGGAGATATATAACATCTCCCAAAACATTTTTTTTCTATAATTAACTATTCTGGAGGTTTTTTAATTGGATAAACTATTAAAAGAACGAGTTGTCAGAATAGCTAAATTAATATTTTTCTTTTTTTTAGAAGTTTATATATTCTTTAATATAGCACCTTATTTTGGTGGAATGCACATTCCTGATCTTAGAACAGCCGTTATAGTTCTATTAACCTTAGCAGTTGCTAATGCTATATTATGGCCACTAGTCTCATATATATCACTGAGTTTTATTGTATTCACGTTAGGTATAGGTACGTTTCTTCTTGATGGATTTATATTATCTTTATTATCTTTTTTTATACCGGAATTTAGTATAACCGGTTCATCAATATTCACAGTACCCCTAGTTATAGGAATTATCAATTCAATACTCTCATTTATACTTAATGTTGATGAGACAAGTACATATTACCGTTATGTTCTTAAAAAGGAAATGGAATTCAACAATAAAAATATTTCAGATAAAGATGGTTTTATCTTCCTAGAAATTGATGGATTAGCTCGTAATATTCTAGAACAAGCAATAGACAGGGGAGATATGCCAACATTAAAAAGATGGATTGATGAAGGTACACATAAATTAACTAAATGGGAGACAGATTTATCAAGTCAAACAGGAGCATCACAGGCAGGTATACTTCATGGTAATAATAAGAATATACCAGCATTTCGATGGGTTGAAAAAGAGAATAATAATAAACTAGTATCATCAAATGGATTTGGTGATGCAACAATGATAGAAGAACGTATCTCTAATCATAATGGATTATTATCAAATAATGGTGCTAGTAGAAGTAATCTATTCTCAGGTGATGCATCAGATTACTTGTTAACATTTAGTAAACTAGGATCTATCAAGGGATTCTATTCAAAATCATGGTACTATGTATACTCTAACCCCTATTTCATTGCAAGAGTACTAATCCTATTCTTATGGGATATGTTCATGGAATTATGTTCAAGAATATATCATCCAATAAGAAATATTAAACCAAGATTATCTTTCAGAGGTTTTTTGTACTTCTTTGGTCGTGCAGGGGCTAATGTTGTAATGAGAGAAGCATCAACATTCACTCTTATTGGTGATATCTTCGCAGGACAACGTGATACAGTATATACAACATATATGGGCTATGATGAAATTGCTCATCACTCAGGTATTCGTGATTATGATGCTTTTTATGCTCTTCGTCAAATTGATAAACAATTTAGTTACCTTGAAAAAGCAATTCAATCATCAAAACGTAAATATAATCTCATAGTATTATCTGATCATGGTCAATCAGAAGGACCAACATTTAAACAAAAATTTGGTATTTCTCTTAAAGAATTAGTGGATGAACTTCTTCCTGAGAGTGTTACTATACACAGTATACTTCACTCTAACGATGACCACTTCATCGAACATTTCTCCTTAAAGGATTATGCTTCAAAAAATAGAAGAAAACTAACACATAAACTTGATAATACCTTTGATGATACACTAGACCATATAAGGGATTTCAGTGATAATGAAGTATATCAGAAATATATTACTGAAATTAAAAGGAAAAAAGAATTACTGACTGATGGTGAACCAGTTATTGACAGACTTAATGATATTGCAGAGGAGGTAGGTCTTGACATACATTTACCCCATGATGAGGTTAGTATTGAAGAAGCTCAAACAATTGTACTTGCTTCAGGAAATCTTGGTTTAATCTACTTCACAGACTGGTCTACTAGATTAACATATGAACAGATAGAAGATGCATTCCCCGGACTTATAAGCGGTTTAGCAAAACATCCAGGTATCGGATTTGTAATGGTTCATAGTGCTATATATGGAACAATCTGTTTATGTAATGATGATGTTTATTACATGGATGATGATAAATATGTTGGTGACCATTTTCTCGATAAATATGGTGAAAACATCGTCAGTCACTTAAAACGTACAGATAGCTTTGAACATGTTCCAGATATTCTTGTTAACAGTGAATATGACTCATATAATGACCAGGTATATGCATTTGAAGAGTTAATTGGTAGTCATGGTGGTGCTGGCAGTACTCAGCAAGAACCATTTATATTATATCCTAGTAATTGGGAGTTAAACGAGCCTATTATTGGCGCTGAGAATGTTTATAAATTCTTCAAAAAAGAGATTAAAAATTCATGGGAGAATAAGGTGGAGAATTAATTTTTCTCCATTTTTCTTATTTTTTCTAGTATTTCCTCTGGTTTTTCTAATGTTGTTATATTTTCTATATTGTTTAGATGTTTAGCATTATCTGCATCTATTTTTCTTATGTATATTTCTATGATTTTATCAGTTATTATTGCATTTTCTGGACATTTTTTTTCACATTTTTTACAGCTTGTGCACTTTGTAGCATCTATTTTCGGTGGATGTATAGCATCTTCCGGACAATATCTGTTAGCATAACAGGGGTCATGTTTTTTACATAATTTTTTATCTATGTATGGTGGTATTTGTGTCTGTAGCAGACCTTCTTTCTGGTCTACTGGAATTATAAGTAGAGGTATTCTGCCTTTTCCTGACTGTGCTGCCACATTGGTTATAAGTGTATCTGCTATTCCATGTACTATTTTTGCTGTTGTGTTTGCTGTTGCAGGTGCTATTATTATTAAATCATACTTGTATTCTGTTATCTTTCCAGAGAATGGATAACTATACTGCTGATTTTCATCTTTTATCAGTTGATTATTCTTGTTCTTAGTGATTATATTATTTATCGTGTTAGTATACCCATATAATTGCAGTACTTCCTCTCCAGCTTTACTTGTTATTATTGTTATTTCATGTTCTTCGCTTATCTTTTCTAGTACATCAATACTTTCTTTTATAAGATGTCCTGCTCCTGTTATTGCCCATATTATTCTCATTCTTTTGTCCTCAAGGTAATTTTTGTTATTTCTGGGGGACAGTTTATTCTTAACCAAAATGTATTAGTTCCTACTCCACTACTAGTGTATTGTATCATATTTTTTACTTTGTATTTTCCTTTTGGATATTTTATGAAATTCTTTCCTCTAACAGGAGTTCCAATTTTAGGTATGCTTATTTGTCCGCCATGACTATGTCCTGATAATTGCAGTATGAATTGGTCTAATTGTGCTGTTGTATCTGCAAAGTCTGGCTCATGTACTAACATGATTGCTGGAGCATTTTTATCTAACTGTTTTTCTATCTTTTTTATATCATCTTTTCCTACAGTTACACTGTCAGCTCCTGCAATTTGTAGTTTCTTGTTATTTCGTGTGATAGTGTATACTTCATTTTCTAAGTTTATTATATTGTCTTTTTTCAGTGCTTCTTTGATTTTTTCAGGATTTGTCCAGTGGTCATGATTTCCTAGTACTGATAATGTTGCATCCTTTGATTTGAGATTTTTTAGACTTTCTTCTAATTGTGGAATGTATTTATCTGCCTGGTAGGACATGTAATCTCCTGTCATTACTATTAAATCAGGGTGTTGTTTGTTTGTTAACTTAACAATTCCATCCAATTTTTTCTGATTTATCCACTGACCTAAATGTAAATCTGTTAAATGTACTATTCGATATCCATCAAATTCTGATGGTATTCTCTTATCTTGAATAGTTAAAGGTACTACTTCATACTCATTTTCTTTAAATGTTCCCCTATTTAATTTATCGCGCGTAGTATTCATGGCTGTTTGTATTGTGCTGCGTGCAATCATGCTGTTATTTACATGTTCATCATTATTTTTTAATAGTTTCATGATTTTCACGACTTTTATCTTATTATTTAGTGTTATGTTATTTTTTTTAATAGTATTTTCGGGTAATTCAATTATGTATTTTGTATTTGATTTGTTTGGTATGTGTATTTTCCATGGCTGTAATGTTATCATTTCTTCTATCTTATCTTCTGTATTTATGTAGAGAATGTCTATTGTCTTTTTCATGAACATAGTGTGTATTGCTGAGAGGTACTTGTTTGAATTTTTTTGTTTGAATAGTAGTGGGGTAATGTTTTCTTGAAACATTAACCCTTTCATTCTTTTAACATAACTTGATGCATAATTTGTTTTTATTATAATTTGTTCATTATTTTTGTTATTTATTATAATTTTATACATAATATAATATTATTTTATAATATATTATCATTATACAATAATTGTTTTGTTAGTTTATTAATTATTCATTGAAAATAGAATAATATAAAAGAAGCTAAAATCTCAGGTATTACCAACTAAAACTATTAAATATTTAAAAAATAAATATACTTATTATAATGGTTTGATTAAATTAACATCATAATATAGTAAAATATTTTTTCAACAAAAATTACAATCATTAGTTTTTTTTAACAAAAATTAGAGTCATAAATCATTTTTAACACAGAAAATAAGAGGTGTAGCAATGCGCAATATAAAAATCGAAAAAGCTATAGGAAAAACAGCAGGACAAAATGAGATAGAAGTAGTAGAAAGAAAAGGAATAGGTCACCCTGACAGTATAAGTGATGGAATTGCAGAGACTGTAAGTAGAGTTTTATCACAAACATACAAAGAAAAAGCAGGACATGTATTACACCACAATACTGATGAAGTACAAATTACCGCAGGTGAATCTGATCCTAAATTCGGTGGCGGACAAATTATAAAACCAATCCAAATATTATTAACAGGAAGAGCAGCAAACGAGTTTACCCTACCAAATGGTGAAACACATAAAGTAGGAGTAGACACAATAGCTATACAAGCAGCAAAACAATTCCTAAATGATACTATTATAAACTTAGACGTTGAATATGGTACAGTTGTAGAATGTAAAATAGGACAAGGTTCAGCTGACCTAAGAGATGTATTCCAAAGACCAAACGACATACCATCATCAAATGATACATCATTTGGAGTAGGATTTGCACCATTTACTGAAACAGAAAATCTAGTATTAAAAACAGAGGAATTATTAAACAGTAAAGACTTCAAAAAACAATATCCTCACGTAGGAGAAGATATAAAAGTAATGGGTCTTCGTGAAAATGATAACATTACATTAACAATAGCAGCAGCTTTCGTATCAAAATATGTTGATGATGTAGACTCATACATTAACATGAAACATGAATTAACAGACATAGTAGAAGATTTAGCTGCAAAAACAACTGATTTAAACGTAGAAACATTAATCAACACAGCAGACGATGAAACTAAAAAAGATGAATCAGGATACTATTTAACAGTAACAGGTACAAGTGCTGAAATGGGAGATGATGGTTCAGTAGGTAGAGGAAACAGAGCAAATGGATTAATAACTCCAAACAGACCAATGTCCATGGAAGCAACATCCGGTAAAAACCCTATTAACCACGTAGGTAAAATATACAACTTACTCTCAAATGAAATAACAAGAGAAGTAGTAAATGATGTTGAAGGAGTAAAAAACATTGACATGATTATATTAAGTCAAATTGGTAAACCTATCGACCAACCTAAAACAGCAAGAGCACAAATCCAAACCGAAGATGGATACACTGTTGAAGATGTAGAAGAAGATGTAACCAGAATCATTGACAGATGGTTAGAAAACATAACTGACATCAAAGACTTCATGTTAGAAGGAAAACTCAGAACATTTTAAGTAGTATAGTTAAATAATACTTACTTAACTATTTTTTTTTAAATATTTTTTTATAAATTCTTCATTAAAATAGAAATAAAAATATGGTGGAGAATTAGAATCCATAATGGATATATTTTTTTTATTAAATGATTATTTCACAGTATTACGACTAAGAAATCCTAATAATATTCTATAAAAAATCTTGTATGGAATCTTTTTTAATGAATTACATGGAATATCTGGATGAAATTCATTGTTAATCATATCATTATCAACCCAATACTTATTATCTAGAGGCACATGGTTATTATAGGCCATAGCTCTCCATAGATTATAATAGAATAATGCTTTTCTATCAGGACTTTTAAGACTTTTACTGTAAATACTATTATAGAATTTATTTGTTACAGCATCAATCTTCTGCTTAGTTTTCAATGGAAGACTGCCTTTTGTATCATGAGCGGTAACAAAGCATAGTTTGAAACGTTCATTATATCCCCAATTACGTAATGTCTCATCAAGATAATCTCCCACTTTATTATGTCCTGACCCGGCAGTAGTTACAACTATCATAGCTTTTTTCTTAAAAAAGTAAGGCCTATGATAAAAGTATGCTAAATGATCTATGAAATTTTTAATCAAACCGGTCACATTCAAAGCATATACAGGGCTTGTTATTATGAATCCATCACATTTCTTCATTTTTTCAACAATTGGTTCAATAATACTACTGTGAGGACAAGTAGATTCTCCTTTAGTAAAACAACTATAACATCCAATACAAGGAGGTAAATTAATATCTAGTAAATCAATCTCTTCAAATGATGCATCATTATTTCTATCTGATAAGGTGTCCTTAACTCTCTCAACAATCTTCCATGTATTTTCACGTCTAGGACTTCCATTAATAATTAAATAATTCATCTATATGTTCACCCAATCCTATTCATTAATTATTATATTATACTTTCATGTAATAAATAGGATAATAACTGGAGAAATAGATAACAATAAAAGTTTTATGAATTACTCCTTGATTTGTATAATAAGATAAAATGGTTAGATATTATTGTTAGTACTTACAAATATATTAATGATTATAATGTCATCTATTAAATGATGAGATTATAGATATACTAAAGGGATTTATTCATTAAACACTTAAACCATAAACTCATGAATACACTTCCCAATAATTAAATAAAACATAAAAGGAGATTCTGTATGCCAATAAATGAGGTAGAACAGGGATATAATAAAGATTTAGAAAAGAAAATCGAATCATTTTGGAATGAAAATGATATATATAACAAAACAAATAAACTACGAGAACATAAACCAAGATACTCATTTCTTGATGGACCACCATATTGTAGTGGAAGAATACATTTAGGAACAGCTTGGAATAAGACATTAAAAGACGCATACTTAAGATTTAAAAGCATGTCTGGATACAGTCTAAGAAGACAAGCTGGATGGGATACACATGGACTTCCAATAGAACACAAGGTGGAAGAATTACTAAATATTAAAAGTAAACAAGAAATCGAGGAAAAATACGGAATCGATAAGTTTGTAGAAAAATGTAAAGAATTCGCCATAAAAAACAAGGAAGACATGACAAAACAATTCAAAAGTATGGGTATATGGATGGACTGGGATGATCCATACGTAACCTATGATAATGGATATATAGAATCATGTTGGTGGACATTACAACAAGCAGATAAAAATGATTTACTAGTACAGGATAAAAGAGTAATCACATGGTGTCCACACTGTGAAACAGCATTAGCAAATGCAGAAATAGAATATGGTGAACAAGAAGACCCATCAATTTATGTTAAATTCCCACTAAAAGAACAGGAATATGATGATGCAACAACATACATTCTAATCTGGACAACAACTCCATGGACAATACCATCAAACCTTGCAGTAAGTGTACATCCAGACTATCAATACAGCTATGTTAAAGTAGCTAATCCTGAAACTGGAAAAGATGAAATATTTATAATGGCTGATGAACTAATAGACACAGTCTTTGGTGACACAGAAAAAACAATACTTAAGACAGTACAGGGAAAAGAATTAGACGGTTTAGAATACAACCATCCACTAGTGGAAGAAGTACCATTACAAAAAGAATTTAATCACAGAGTAATCCTAGGTACACACGTAACACTAGATGAAGGTACTGGTTGTGTACATACAGCACCAGGACATGGACCAGAAGACTATGAAGTATCTATAAAGAATGGAATAAAACCATTCTGTCCAGTAGGTGAAAACGGATGCTACACAGAAGAAGCAGGAAAATACGCATCAAAACCAACAAGAGAAACAAATGATGAAATAACACATGATTTATACCATAAAAATGCACTACTAAAACAAGGAACAATAAACCACCGTGTAGGATTCTGTTGGAGATGTAAAACACCAATCATATATATCGCAACAACACAATGGTTCATAAAGGTAACAGAAATAAAAGACAAAATGCTAGAACAATTAGATGCAGTAGAATGGGTACCATCATGGGCTGGAGAAAGCAGATTCAGAAACTGGGTTGAAAATGCTAGAGATTGGACCATATCAAGACAAAGATATTGGGGAATACCATTACCAATATGGATATGTCCAGAATGTGGAAAGAAAATAGTAGTAGGATCCAAGAAAGAATTAAAAGAATTATCTGGCGATGATACATTAACAGGTGACTTTGTACACAGACCTCATGTAGACAACATAACAATCCCATGTGAATGTGGACATGAAATGAAAAGAGTACCTGACGTACTAGATGTATGGATAGATTCTGGTGTAGCAGGATGGGCAGCATTACATTACCCACAAAATCCATCTAAAAACTTTGACGACTGGTTCCCATACGATTTCATAGCAGAAGGACATGACCAGACAAGAGGATGGTTTTACTCACAGCTAGGATTAGGTGTAGCTGCATTTGGAAAAGCACCATACAAGAAAGTATTAATGCACGGATTTACTCTCGATGAAGAGGGTAAAAAGATGAGTAAATCATTAGGAAATGTTGTAAGTCCTGAGGAAGTAATAGAAAAGTATGGGGCAGATATTCTAAGATTCTACTTATTAGATGCTAACAAACCATGGGATGACCTCAAATTCCATTGGGAAGAAGTACAGAACTCTGCAAAACTATTCAACATACTATGGAATGTATATTATTTCTCAACAACATACATGGCACTAGATAACTTTGACCCAACAAAACACAACAAAGATGATTTAGTATTCAGAGAAGAAGACCTCTGGATAAGATCACGAGTAAACAGTCTAATAAAATCAGTAGAAGATGACATTAATGCACTAGTATTTAACAGAGCAACCGAAAAAATCTCAGATTTCATACTAGAAGATTTAAGCAGATGGTATGTAAGATTAATCAGAGGAAGAACATGGGTAGAAAGCGATGATCCTGATAAAGTAGGAGCATACTACACATTATACTACACATTAAAAGATCTTATAAGAGTATTAGCACCAATAGCACCATATGTAACAGAGGAAATCTATCAAAACCTTGTAAGAGGCGTAGAAAAAGATGCACCTGAAAGTGTACACATGCTAGATTGGGTATACAATGAAAATGAAATAGACCTACAATTAGAAGAAAACATGAATTACATAAGAGATATTCTTGAAGCAAGTGCACATGCAAGAGATGTAGCTAGATTCAAATTAAGATGGCCAGTACAAGATATAACAATAGTAACCGAGAACGAATCAATTAAAAATGCAATCAACTCTCTTGAAAACGTATTACTAGAACAAGCAAACACTAAACATATAACAATAGACTCAGAACTAGAAAATGCAATAATAATAGCTAAACCAAACATGTCAATACTAGGACCAAAACTAAGAGGAGACCTTGGAAGAGTTAAAAAATACTTCGAACAAGACGACGTTGATGGAGCAGAAGTACAGGATACATTAAACAAAGAAGGAACATACACAATATCATTCGATGATAAAGATATAACCTTAAATGAAGAAGAAATACTCTTCGAGAAAGAATTACCAGATAATCTAGTAAGCTGTGACTTTGAAGGTGGTAGTGTATACGTAAACACAGAATTAACACCAGAAATATACTCAGAAGCAATGGCACGTGAACTAATAAGACGTATACAAGATATGAGAAAAGATTTAGATTTAAATGTAGAAGCTAATATACATGTAACAGTAGAATGCAGTGATGAATTCAAAGATGCTGTAATACCACATCAAGATTACATTTCTAATGAGGTCCGTACAGATAAATTAGTATTTGAACCCGTTACTGATGATGGTTATATGAAAGAATGGAAAATTGAAGACGAACAACTTAAAATAGTAATTAAAGAATAAGAATAAATAACTAAGTAATAGTTTATAACTTAATTTATAGGTTGTATGAGTTTATGGTTTTAACTGATGATGAATTAAAATATATAGATGAAGTATTAGGAAGAAAACCTAATGAATTAGAACTAGGAATGATGGATGTAATGTTTTCAGAACATTGTTCCTATAAAAGTAGTAAACCCATTCTAAGAAACTTTCCAACAGAAGGGCCAGATGTGATATTAGGTCCTGGAGATGATGCAGGAATAGTAAGTCTAACTGATGATTATGCATTAGCTATAGGTATGGAAAGTCACAACCATCCATCCGCTGTAGAACCATATGGTGGAGCTGGAACTGGAATTGGTGGAATAGTAAGAGATATTATAAGTATGGGTGCAAGACCAGTAGTGCTCTTAGATGCACTACGATTTGGTCATATGAGTGATCAGAGGTCTAAATACATATTTGATTACGTTGTTAAAGGAATCTCAGATTACGGAAATCGTATAGGTGTTCCAACAGTAGGTGGAGAAATAGAATTTGATGATAATTTCCAATACAATCCAATGGTCAACGTAGTATGTGCAGGACTAGTAAAAAAGGATGAAATAGTTTACGGTTCAGCACCAGTAGTAGGAGATGTTTTCCTGTTAATGGGTGGAACAACTGGAAGAGATGGAATACATGGAGTAACTTTTGCATCTGAGGAATTAACTAGTAAATCTGAGATAGAAGATAGGCCGGCAGTACAAGTAGCAGATCCATTTACTAAGAAAAGAGTAATGGAAGCAACATATGAATTACTTGATACATTAGATATTCACGGAGTAAAAGACCTTGGAGGGGGAGGACTCACATGTTGTCTATCAGAAATGGCAGACAAAGGTGGTAATGGTTCACTTATTGATTTAAATAAGATACCTCTAAGAGAAGAAAACATGACACCATATGAGATAATGCTCTCTGAATCACAGGAAAGAATGGTATTTGCTATTTCCCCAGATGATGTAGAAAAAGCATTTGAAATATGTGAAAAACACGACCTTTCTCATGCAGTAATAGGAACAATCATTGATAAAAGAGAATTCATAATCAAAGATGGGGATGAAGAAATATGTCATGCTCCAAATATCCTATTTACAGAGGCACCAATCATAGAAAGAGAGGCTAAAGAACCTGAAAAAGTAATAGAAGATGTAACTTTAAAAGATGTAAATCCACAGGAAGCACTTTTAAGCTTACTTGCATCAGAAAACATCACTAGTAAAGAATGGGTATACAGTCAATATGACCATGAAGTACAATTAAGAACAATTGTAAAACCTGGAGATGATGCAGCAGTAATTAAAGTAGATGGCGATACATCATTTACTATAGGAACAGATTGTAACAGTACTCATGTATTATTAAATCCATATGATGGAGCTGCAGCAGCTGTTCTTGAATCAATAAATAATTCTATAAGTATGGGTGGAAGACCATTAGCATTAGTAGACTGTTTAAACTTTGGTAATCCAGAAAAACCGGAGGTATTCTGGCAATTCAAGGAAGCAGTAAGAGGTATGAGTGATGTTGCTAATAAATTTGAAGTACCATTCATCAGTGGAAATGTAAGTTTCTATAATGAAACAGAAGGTGTAACAGTAAATCCATCACCAATAGTTGGTACAGTTGGAAAATTAAATAACAACTATATTAAGACTATGACCTTCAAAAATAAGGGTGATTTAGTATTAATAATAGGAAATACTTACTCTGAACTTGATGGTTCACAATACTATAAGACAGTACAAGATATTGTGCAGGGATATCCTCCTAAAATTAGAATTGATGAAAACTATGAAACATCTATGATGATAAAAGATCTCATCAAAGAATATAATGATGACATCACAGCTGTTCATGATATTTCTAAGGGTGGATTATTAGTAGCACTATCATTAATGAGTATTAAGTCAGGTATGGGAGTAAATATTGATTTAAAAGACATACCTTGTGGTGAGGAGTTATCTTTAACTGATAAATTATTCTCTGAAACTAATGGTAGATTTATTGTTACAGTTAAAGAGGATAAATTAGATGATATGAAATTATTATTAGAAGGTAATGTGCCATTTGCTGTTATTGGTACAGTATCTGATGGTGGTTTTGTTGTAAAGGATAATGATGAGATAATTAATATTAATGTTGATGAATTAGTAAAAGCAAACACGACAACAATTGAAACACATATGGCATAAAACTTAAATTGTAATATAAAACTTATTTATTTTGAGGGTAATTCTATGAATGCATTATGGTATTATGTAATAGGATTTATAGTGGTATGGGTCTTAGCATACTTACTTAAGGATAAATATAACATAACCATGGATGGAATAGTGTTAATGCTTAAAACAGATAAGCTTAAAGACGTTATTGATAGGATTGCTAATGCTTGTCCAAGATTTTGGAAGTGGTATATGAATATATCAATTCCTGTAGGTATATTTCTGATAATATTAATGGTCGTGTCATTAGTTTGGTCGATACAGTTAATGTTTGAAACACCTACAGTTTCATTGATACTTCCAGGAGTAGATATTCCAGGGTCACCGATATACATACCATTTGCATCAGGTTTAATAGCTTTGGCAACAGTACTGATAATTCATGAAGGTGGCCATGGAATTTTATCACGTGTTGAAGGTATTAGTGTAGATTCTGTTGGATTACTTTTATTTGCTATAATCCCAGGCGCATTCGTTGAACCAAATCAAGATGAAATAGACAAAGCTAATGGTATAAGCAAGCTAAGAATATATTTTGCCGGGCCAATGTTTAATGTAGGTCTAGCAATAATAGCTCTACTAGTAGTTGCTGGAATCGGAGGATTTCTAGCAACAGAAAATGTATACACAACAGATGGTATGGAGATATCAAGTGTAGTACCAGCAAGTCCGGCAGAAGGAATATTATCTGATGGAATGGTAATAACACAAGTAAATAATCAAACAACATTAAACACAACTAGTTATACAAAAGCAGTGAATAACACGCATATTGGAGACAATCTAACAATAGCAACAAATTCGGGAACATATAATGTTGTAACCGGTTCAAACCCTAACAATAGCACTAGACCATACATTGGAATAAGAACACAGGAACATAAAATAGTATCTCCAGAAGCAAGAGAAAAGTATGGTACAATATTACCAGCAATTCTATCACAACTAGAAGAATTATTCTCAATGATATTCTTCTTAAATCTTGCTGTAGGAACATTTAATTTACTTCCAATGAAACCATTAGATGGTGGACTCATACTAGAAGAGTTAATAAATATTAAAATAAGACCAGACAGACGAAAACAATTCAATGATACATTAAATCATTACACTAGAAAATTACCTATGAATATGAGATGCTGGATAAGCAGAAGATTTAACACAGTACTAAATTTCATATCTCATCATGAAATAAGCGAAAAAAAGTCTGGAGTAATGATAAGAACAATATCCAGCATAATTATGGTAATAATAGTAATGTTATTAATATATGGATTAGTACCAGGATTACTAGACCTATTATAACATTAACTAATATTCACCACCTTTTTTCTTTAAATAAAATTGATACTATTTTTTCATAATTTATTATCCAATACTCTAAACTATAATTATAAGACAAGGAACTAACAAATTAAAAAATGAACAATATAATATGATTGATGAAGGTGCTTATATGAGTAATAAAATGAACATTGTAGGGATAGGTCCTGGAGCAAGAGAATATTTAACATTAAAAGCATTAGACGTAATTGAAAACTCAGATGTACTTGTAGGTAGTAAAAGATCATTAGATTTATTTAATAATACAAATGCAGAAATGGTAGTACTAGAACCAAGAGACATACCAAAAACTATAAAAAAAGCAGTATCATATCTAGAAGAAGGATTCACAGTAACAGTGTTATCCACAGGAGATCCAGGATTTTCAGGAATGTTAAAAACAATTAAAAAATTATCACCTAATACAAAGGTCAATGTATTACCTGGAATAAGCTCAATACAACTAGCAGCAGCAAAACTAGAAATACCATGGGATACAGCAAATCTCTTAACAATACATGGTGGAAAAGCACCAACAGAAGATTTACTAGACAAGTTAGATAACTTTAGACCAAATATAATACTACCTAATAGACATATTAGTGAATTAGCTGAATACTTGATAGACCATGGATTTAGTCCAGAACATGGAATTACAATATGTGAGAAATTAAGTTATCCTGATGAACAAATAGTACATATAACATTAGAAGAGGCAAAACAAATGGACTTCGGTTATATGTGTGTAGTGGTAATCTAGAATAATAATACACTGATAACTCACCTTATTTTTTTTTAATAACCTTTTTTTTACATTCAATTAAATGAGTATATTATTAAACTATTAAAAAGATATATTTATTTATTATATAATTCAGTTTTTTTTCAATTTACTGGAAAATTTTTCAAATGAATTTTTTCATGATGAATTAATTATTATTTTTATTAATTTATTAAGTATAATTAGATTATACTATGAATAAAATTTTTGATTAAAATTAGAAAGGAGATCAGATATGCTACAAATAGCAGTAACGGGAAAACCAAATGTAGGTAAATCATCATTTTTTAATTCAGCAACATTATCAGAGGCAGAAGTTGCTAACTATCCCTTCACAACAATCGATGCAAATGCAGCAATAGCATATGTAACAGATGAATGTCCATGTAAAGAATTAAACCTTACATGTAATCCAAGAACAGGAAAATGTGAAGATGGTACAAGATATATTCCTGTAGAATTAATTGATGTTGCAGGATTAGTTCCAGGAGCTTATGAAGGAAAAGGTTTAGGTAACAAATTCCTTGATGACCTTAGTCAGGCAAGAGCATTAATACATATCATTGATGCTTCAGGGGGTACTGATGAAGAAGGAAATCCTTGTGAACCAGGAAGTCATGACCCATTAGATGACGTTAATTTCCTTAAACATGAAGTTACAATGTGGGTATATTCAATACTAGAAAGAAATTGGCCAAGACTCATAAGAAAAGTAATGTCAGAACATTTAAACTTTGCTAAAGTTATAGCTGACCAATTAAGTGGTGCTGGTGTTTTATTAGATGATGTAATTGAAGCAGAAAGAATAATGGATGACCAATATGATAAATGGGAAAAAGAAGATATCCTAAAATTCCTCGATAAATTACTTGAATATGCAAAACCTATCATAATTGTTGCAAACAAAATAGACACACCACAAGCAGAAGAGAATATAAGAAGATTACAGGAACAATATGAAAAAGTAATTCCAACAAGTGCAGAATCAGAATTAGCACTAGTAAATGCTGCTAAAGCAGGATTAATTAAATACAAAAGTGGAGAAGACCATTTTGAAATACTAGCAGAAGATAAATTATCTGAAAAACAGAAAATGGCTTTAGAATACATTGATGAGAATGTACTAAAAAAATATGGTTCTACAGGAATACAGAAAACAATAAACACAGCAGTATACGATGTATTAAAACAGATAGTTGTTTACCCAGTAGAAGATGAACATAAATACTCAGACCAGAAGGGTAATATATTACCAGATGCACTGCTAATACCACAGGGATCAAATCCTAGAGATTTAGCATACTGTATCCACACAGATATTGGTGAGGGATTTACACATGCTATTGATGCAAGAAAGAATATGAGGATAGCAAGTGATCAAGAACTAAAACAGAATGATATTATAAGTATTATCTCAAATAAGTAAAATAGTTCAAGGAAGTATAATTCATGAAGACAATAATATATCCAAATAATGAAACTGATTTAACAGGATATGAAAAGATTAATTCAGATGAAATAATAATCTATGATAAAACTGGAGACATAGAAACAGATCTTCCAAAAGAAAGCTCACTAGAAATATTTTCCAATGCAGATAATATTATATTCACACAAAACTGTATAATAAATGGAGAATATGATATAACACCACTAAAAGAAGCATGTACTGAGATAAGAGATAGTATACGTGAAGATGCAGTAATGATTTTTGACACAGTAGTACCACCAAGGACAGTATATAAAATGTCAAAAATAATCGATGAATATGAATTAATTCCTGATATAAACCTAGCCTACACAACAAAAATAACAGAAAATGTCAGGGTAGCTGCTGGAAAGAATGAAACTAGTCTAGAAAGAACAATTAATCTATATGAGAATAGGGGTGATGAAATAAAGACAGTAAAACATATTCAGTCAGCAGAAATAATACCAATACTACAATCAGCATACAGGGATACCTTAATAGCACTGTCAAATCAGACAGCAATATTATCAGAGGCACTTACAGTTGATTTAATAGAAGCAATAGATATGGCAAATTTGGATGAAAATGTTAATTTATTATATCCTCAGCCAGTGTTAGATAATAAAACAATTAGAAATTCTGAAGAAATAGTTAAATTAGCAGATGAGTATGGTGAAGCATCACAGTTATCTGAGACAACAAGAAGTACTAATAATTATGTAGCATATCATATGGCTTACATGGCTGAGAAGGAATTATACTTAAAAGAACATCTTGCAATGTTTGAGACCACAGTAGCAGTATTGGGAGTAACAAATGATGATACATTAAAAACCGAGAAAGATAATGCATCATTAATATTAATAGATGATTTTGTAAGCAGGGATGTTGAAGTCTGGGTACATGATGATAAAATATCTGAAGAATTAATTGAACAACACGGTGCAAAGAAAATAACATTAGATGAAGCATATGATGCGGATTGTATTATTATAATGACAGATAATCCTGAATATAAAAATATAGACCCTGAAAAAGTAGAGAAAGTAATAATAACAGCACTACCACTACTGGACTCTGAAAAATTCAAAGATAAAGAATATAGTAGCGTAGGTCAATACAGATTAAAGAAGGGTGAAATGTTATGATACATCCAAGACCAAGCCCAATAGCAGCAGCATTATATACATTACGAGACCTTGAAGTCGATGTTATAATAATGCATGGACCGGCAGGGTGTTGCTTTAGAACAGGAAGACTCCTGGAAGATGAAGGAATAAGAGTACTCACAACAGCAATGAGTGAAAATGACTTCATTTTCGGTGCAAAAGAAAAATTAACTAACACTATCAAAGAAGCATATGAAGCATTCCACCCTGAGAATATGGGTATAGTTGGAACATGTGCAAGTATGATTATTGGGGAAAACATGAGAAAAGCTGCAAAAGAAGCAGATGTGGATTGTAATATTATTGTAGTAGAAACTCACGGCGGATTTGATGCAGGAGATAATACAGCTGGAGCAATACTAACATTAAAAGCAGCAGAGAAATCCGGAATAATAAGTAAAGAAGAAGTTGAAAGACAATCTGCAATGTTAAGAAAAGCTACAGAACTAGAAAAAACAAGAGGAATGGCTAAAGGAGAGTACATAAAACCTGACTATGGAGATAACAAAGTTCAAGTAGCTCAAAAAATAATTCAGGCATTAGATGATAATAAAAAAGTAACAATAGTATTAAATGCAAAGAAAGAGACAAGTTATCTCTTTGCTGATATAATGACAATACCATGGACAAAAATATATCCAGAAAACACACCAACATTCATAGCAAATACCGATGAAAAAGTAGGATTACCTTACATAAGACATCATGCGGAAGAAGTAAACCGAACTATAGATAAACAAATAGATTATACAACAGGTGGACTGGATGAATACCCCGTAACAGGAATAGAAGCAGAAAAAATCCTTAAAGAATTAAATTCTAATATAACAATAATACTAGGAGTTCCACATGCTGTAGATCCAAAAGAAATACCCGGAAAAACAATAGCTGTAACGGATGGTCCAAGATTAGCTAAACCCTTAAGAGAATTAGGATTTGATAATGTAATAACAGAATTAGATGCTCATTCAAAAACACTAGGTTCAAAAACAATAGTAGAATCAGAATTTGCATCAACTTTAAGAGGATTACTTGAATAAAGAAAACAAGCTTCAAAGTAGAAAACCAAAATAATAATAGATATAACTTTTAGATATATAATTAATATAATTTTAGTACAGGTGACATGATTGAATATAGTAATAATAGGTGCAGGTGCTGCAGGTTTAACCACTGCATCTAATATAAGAAAATATGATAAAGAATCTCAGATAATAGTATTTACAACTCAGAAAAATGTAGCTTATTCTCCATGTGCAATACCATACGTAATTGGGGGACACATAGACAGTTTTGATGATATTATAATGCACAAACCCGGAGAATACATGCGTAAAAATATAAGAATAATGACAGAGACTAAAGTAGTCCAAATAAATAATGATATAACTGAACTAGTATACGAGGATAAAGATGGTAATAAACAAAACCTAAAATATGACAAACTCGTAATAGCAACAGGTGGAAAACCATTTGCACCCCCAATTCCAGGAAAAGACCTTCAAGGAGTATTCAAAGTAAGAACAGTAGAAGATGGACAACAAATTCTCAACTACCTAGACAACGTTGAAAACGCAGTATTAGTTGGTGGAGGAGCTATAGGACTAGAATTAGGTACAGAATTAGCTCACAGAGGATTAAATGTTACAATAGCAGAAATGGTACCTCAACTATTCCCAAGATCATTTGATAAAGAAATGTCTGATAAATTCCAGGAATACTTAGAAAGTAAAGGTGTAACAGTATTTACAGGTTCAGCAGTTGAATCAATCAATGGTGAAACAAAAGTAGAATCTGTAACAATAGATGGGGTTGAAAGACCAGCAGACTTAGTTATATTATCAACTGGTGTAAGACCACAAACCGAATTAGCAGAGAGTATTGGTTGTAAAATGGGTAAATTTGCAATAGAAGTAAATGATCATATGGAAACATCTGTAGAAAATGTATATGCAGTAGGAGATTGTGTTCAAGTTGTAGATGCTATAACTGGAGATATAACATTATCACCTCTTGGAACAACAGCAGTAAGACAAGGAATCATCCTAGCAAAACACTTAACAGGTCATGACATATCATTTAAACCTGTACTAAATTCAACAGTATCCCAAATAGGACAAATGGAAATGGGTGCAGTAGGATTAACACAACAAGCAGCTGAAAAAGCAGGAATAGACGTTGTTGTAAGTGAAATAGACACATTATCCAGAGCAAGATACTACCCAGGAAGTAAACCATTACACATTAAACTAGTTTCAAAATTAGATGGAACCATTATAGGCTGTCAAATGTTTGGACAAGAAGCTGTAGCAGAAAAAGTAGATACAATGTCTGTTATAATACTACAAAAACTCAAATGTGATGAAGTAGTATCAATGGAATTCTCATATGCTCCACCAGTATCTATGGTTGTTGACCCTATTGCTCAAGCTGCAGAAGACTGTCTTGAACAATTAGAAAAACTATCACCAAAAGTAACAGAAGAAGTTTCAGAAGCAGAGGATGTAGAAGCTACACCTGAAGAAGAAGTAGAGGAAACCTCTGAAGAAAAAGCAGAAGAAACAGTTTCTGAAGATGAGGAAAGTTTTACACAATACCTTAGAAATCAAGGTTTAATAGAATAGATTTTAATTTCAAACATAATCTATTCTCCTATTTTTTTATATTCAAATCTAATTTTTATTCTTAAATTAATTGCTTGTAGCTATAATGATAAATAATCTTCATGAAATACAAGGGATAATAAGTGTTTTTTTTAATGAATATAATACTAAGTAATCATGAAATAATAAAGGAGATTACTACTTTTGATTATTTTTTCTGAGTTATACAATCTAACTATTTTTACTTTCGAAATTCCTGAATAGAAATTAATTAGTTTTACTGGAATTATCTAAAAATTGAAAAAATAGAATTAACAAGTAAGATTGTCTTAATATCCTGTTCAACAGGATATAAAATAAGTTTAATTTACAAAAACAAAAATGATATTTTTTTTTTAAAAAAAAAAGGGAGTTTAGGAAGATAAATATAGAACAAAATTATTCTTTATTTACTTTAGAGTATTCTGCACCTTGAATATCGTGGTATTTTACCATACCAATCATTTCTCTTTGATCTATACCTTTATCATCAAATGATACATTTTCTTCATTGTATAATGCAAATGGAGATTCTTTTGTGATAACTTTCATAGATCCTTTGTGTAATCTTACTTCAACAGTACCAGTTACTCTTCTTTGCATGTGGTCGTTGATTACATCTAAATCTTCACGTAATGGTTCGTTCCAATGTCCGTTGTATACTAGTTCAGCATATTTTTGGCTGATTTTTTCTGAGAATTTAATTTCTTCTCTACTGAATATTAATTTTTCTAGTGCTTGATGTGCTGTTATGAGTAATAATGCACCAGGGGTTTCATAGTTTTCTCTTGATTTAAGACCAATAATTCTGTCTTCAATCATGTCTATTCTACCAATACCATTATTTCCTGCTATTTCATTTGCTTTTCTTATGAGAGCTACTGGTGCTAATTCTTCATCATCAATTTTTACTGGTTCACCATTTACAAATTCTATTTTAACAATTTGTGGGGTGTCTGGTGCTTCTGTTGTTGATTTGGTCCATGCATATATGTCTTCAGGTGCTGCTGTTGCAGGGTTTTCTAGTAATCCACCTTCTATTGATCTTCCCCAGAGGTTTTCATCTATACTGTATATTTTCTCAGATGGGAGAGGTATTCCATGTTCTCTTGCATAATTTTGTTCTTCTGTTCTGGTGAGGTTGTAATCTCTTACTGGAGCTACAATGTCAAGGTCTGACTCTGATCTGATTGTTGCTTCGAATCTGAATTGGTCGTTTCCTTTACCAGTACATCCGTGTGCTATTGTTGTTGCACCTTCTTGTTTTGCTATTTCAACAATTTTTTTTGCTATTAATGGTCTTGCAAATGCTGTGCTTAATGGATATCCTTCATATAATGCATTTGTTTTTATGCATCTGAATGCATAATCTTTTGCAAACTCATCTTTTGCATCTATTGTGAAATGTTTTGCTGATCCTATTTTTTTTGCAGCTTCCTCAGGTCTTTTTATTTCGTCTTCTGGCTGTCCTACATCTACGCATGCGGTTATTACTTCCATGTCATATTTTTCTTCTAATAGTTTTACACATACTGATGTATCTAATCCACCACTGAATGCTAATACAACTTTGTCCATTTTTTCACCTTTAATTATTTTGTCTTAGTTAATAGATTTCATTACTGTTTTCATGAGAATCCTATTATAATCTTAAATTATTAATTTTTTTTAGAAAAATTAATGTATTATATATTAATATATTACCTTAATTTGTAATAATAGTTTTTATATTAAATGATTATTCTATAGATATTATTTTTATGAGGGTATTAGCCTTCTTTTTTGTAAAAGATAATATACTGTTTTTAACAATATTATTAATTAAGGAAGATATTATGTCTGATAAATTTGAGTATAATCTTATAGATTCAGAGACGAAGGGGAATATTTTCAATAATCCTGTTATCAAGAATTATTTTAATAATGAAGGGTTTACTGAGAATAATGCTTTAATGAGATATGTTTCTGAAACTCGTAAGGGATCTATCGTGTATGATGTGGGAACAGGTAATAAGAGTTTAATGATTATTGCCGGTGTTCATGGGGATGAATTAGCACCGCAGATAGCTGTAATCAAATTCATGGAGGAAATACTCAATGGTGAATGGAATTTAAGATGTAAATTATATATTGTTCCATTTCTTATTCCTAAGGCTACTATGCAGAATACACGTTTTCTTGATTATAAGGATATGAATAGACAGGCTACTAATAGTGGTATAACTAAGTATATTATTGATTATGCTTTATCTCATAATGTTGTAGGATTGTGTGATTGTCATTCTACAGACCCTAATAAGAAACCAGGATATAATAGCGTGTTTTGTTCTATAAGACCCTTAGTTGAAAGTTCTATGATTGCAAGATATATTTGTAAAAATACAAATTCCCGGTTATTACCAGTTTATATGGCAGGATCTACTATTATGGGTTCTGTTGAGGATGAATCTAATCTCAGAGGTATTCCATCAGTTACATGTGAAAGTGTATCCCCTGTATGTAAAATTGATCCGAGTGGTGTTGCTGAATCATATAATCAGTTGATTTCATTTTTAAATTATTTTAAAGTTATATAGGTGTTTATCGTGTCTTCTTATAGAAATCATGCTATTGCAGGAATAATATTTGCTCTACCGTTTATTCCAAGTTTTTTTTATCTTTTCATTGCTTTGATTGGAGCATCTATTCCTGATATGGATCATAATACTAATAATATTAAAGTATATTCTATGTTTATTGTAGGATTAGTTTTGTCTGTATTATTATTTTTTGTTGATGGTGTGTCATTATCTGCTCTGATTATTTTGGTATTAGCTGTTCTTTTTTATTTTTCTAAACATAGAGGCTTTACTCATTCATTATTGGGAGTTATTATATTATCATTTCTTTTCATGTTAATGTTTATGGGATTTATACCTGTATTAAGTAGATTATCTTTGTATTTGGGATATAGTATTCCAAGTAGTTTGATGTTATTTATTATTTTAGCATTAATGGGTTATTTTGTTGTGAGTAGAAGGTATTTATTACCTTATTTGGTTGTATTAGCTCTTTATTTGCTAGTATTTCCTGTTGATTACTCTCTAATTCAATGGAAGGTTTGCTTTTTAATGTTATTTATAGGTGGTTTTAGTCATATAATACTTGATTTATGGACGCCTAAGGGTATAAAAGTGTTTAAACCATTTGTTGATACTACTTATCACAGATCTTTGGCTGTTATATTCATTGTTATATGGATTATTGCTTCATTTTTGCAATGTGGCATTATGGTACTTTTATAACGTTATTCCCTCCTATTTTTACGTATGCCTAAAAATTAATTCATAACAATTAAATATGTCGGTTTTTATAAATAACAAGTATACTATATACTTGAAATTTTGAAGTTTTTCTTTTTTTAAGTATTAAGTTTTTATAGCTAATTGATTTAAATTTTATAATAAAAACGGAGTTTAATTTATGTTTTTAACTAGAATATTCTACGGAATAGAATTTTTCGTAGTTTTAGTAGTCGAAATAATAAAAGCAGTACTTGACACAAGTGCTAGCTGTCTCAAGGGTGAGGTAGATCCTGTAGTTCTAGAGATTAGACCTGATCTTAAAAGACCTGTATCTCTTGCTATTCTAAGTAATACTATCACATTAACACCTGGTACTATTACAATTGATATGAATCAAGAAGATCGCGTTTTAACAGTATCCGCTCTAACACCTCGTTCAACAGAGGACATTATCCCTCTTGAGCCATACATTAAAAAAATGTTAGAATAAACATAGGGTGATGAGATGGATTTTTTAACAATTTCAGAATTGTTCCTCATGTTATGTCTAATTATATACATGCTTGCAAACGTTAAGATTGCAGCAAGAAGAACTACTGGTTCAACACTTGCCGGTGTAGCTGGTTTTACAATTGCATTAGGCGTTGTATTAGCTATGGTAAGTACACTTACTGGTATTGACTTCTGTAGAGATATAGCATTCGCAATACTTATTTTAAGTCCTGTAGGAACAATAGCTGCAGCCTACGTATTAGGTGGAGGCGATTTATAATGGCAGACGCAGGATTTAATTTAGCACTATCTGTAACAATAGGTGATCCAATAGGCGTTATCCTAGGTATAATATTTATAATCTGTGGTATACTTGTATTAATTACAGCTAAAGGATTATTATGTAATACTGATGATGATGTAAAATACATTGTATTCGGTAGATTAGAAATATTAGGTATTGTAGACATGGTTAGTGTATTAGTTTTAATACTCATCGGACAACCAGCATTAGGACTAGTATACTTTGTATTAGCACCATTTGCTACACATGCAATAGCAAGTGGTCACTTCCGTGGAGAACAGGGGGAGCAATAATATGACAGATATAAGTTTCATAGTACAAAGTGCAATACCTTGGGTTTTATATATCTTCACAATATTAGGAGCTATAATTTGTTTAATGCAAAAAGATTCCTTAAGAATGGCAGTTTTAACCAGTATTACAGGATTCGCAATTGCAGCAATTTATCAAGTGTTATTAGCACCTGATGTAGCTTTAACACAGGCAGTAGTAGGAGCAGCAATTGTTCCAACTTTAGTAGCTCTAGCAATATTAAAGACAAGAGAAGAACCTGTATCTAAAGAGGATGGTGATTCCTAATGGTATTCAGTTCAGTACAAATGGGAGCATTAATTACAGCAGCATTATTAATGATTATTGGTACAGTAGGTTTAGTCTACTTAGATGATATAATTAAGAAAATCATAGGAGCATCATTTATAGGTGATGGAGTAAACCTTTTATTAATTTCATTAGGTTATAAAGCTAACGGAATAACATACATATTCTTACAGAATATGGAAGTTAACAGTTTCCTTGGTCAATCATCATATCCACTACCTTTCGCATTAGTATTAACTAGTATTGTAATTGGTGCAAGTACACTTGCAGTAATGTTAGCTTTAACAATAGTTTTATACAAAAGACACGGTACACTCAGCGCATCCGTCCTCTTAAATGATAAACGTTTTGGAGAGGATAATGATGAATAGTACTACAATTACAATAATCGGGGGTAGTTTATAATGGATGGAACAATCTTCATACCTCTAATGGTTATCATACCAATAATATGTGCTATATTAGTAAACCTTATACATGGTACAGATAAATTAACAAAAATTATATCAGTACTTGGTGCAATTTGTTTACCTTTAGTACCTATTATAGCAACATATGGAAATCATTACTTTGGTGGATATCAACCATTAATAAACGGCGGTTTAACAGCACAATTACCAGCATATGCTAATGCAATAATATCTGGTTCTGTATTAGAATATTTCCACCCAGCAATTACCTATGCATTTGGACCAGGTCAACAAATGATCTTATTCATATTAGGTATAGTTGCAATGTGTGCAGTATTCATATCAATCGCTGAAACAAGAAAAACATCTGGAGTATACTTATACTTATTATTCATGCTTTCAGCAGCATTAATGGCATTCGTATTAACAGATGATATATTCAACTTATACGTATTCTTTGAAATCGCAGCTCTAGTACAAGTAGGTTTAATACTCGTATCAAGAGTAAAAGGAAATTATGAAACTGGTTTAAAATACATGTTATTAGGAGAAATAGGTGGATCCTTCCTTTTATTAGGTATCGGTCTATTACTCGGTTTAACAGGTAACGTAAACATATCAGATATGGTAATGATGATACACAGTGGAGCAGTTGACCCAACTAACCCAGTATTATTATTCGCAGCAGGTATGTTAATCTATGGTTGGTTATATGCAACAGGATTACCACCATTCAACGCAATTAAATCAGAAGTTTACAGTAAAGGTTTACCTAGTGGTGCCATGATATTACAGTCATTCTCTGTAATAGGATGTATCACAATAGGTTTAACAATAATAAGAATATTCGGTTACTTACCAACAGTACAAATGGTAATTCTCGCAGTATCTGTATTAGCAATGATATTAGGTATCAGTATGGCTATGGTACAAGACGATTACAAACGTATCATCGCATACTTAGCAGTAGGAGAATTAGGTTATATTGGTGTAGGTTTAGGATTAGGAACCCCATACAGTATAACAGCTGGATTATTCCAAGCAGTAAACGAATTAGTAGTAACTTCATTCCTATTCATAGGATTTGGATTAGTATTATACAAAACCAAAACTAGTAAAATTAGTAAACTTGGTGGATTATTAGAACATATGCCTGTAGCAGCATTATTAATAGTATTAGCAGGATTCACAATGGCAGGAGTACCTCCATTCAATGTATTCCAAAGTAAATACATGTTATGTCAAGCTGCAATGACTGCAGGAATACCAGAATTAGCAATCATAATGATTATATTAAGTATTGTAACATTCTTAGCATTCTTAAAAATTACATATGCAATATTCCTCAGACCAAAACCAGACGATTTAGAAATATCCTCAGCTAATGTTCCAAAAACAACAATGGCTGTAATGTTCTTATTCCTAATCATTTGTCTCGTCATAGGTTTATGTCCTGACATAGTAACAAGCAGACTAGGTGTCCTAGCTTTATCCGCTTTAACATTATAAGGTGATATCATGAATATGTACGATAAATTAATAGAAACATTAAAAAGTACATTTGGGGCAGATCCTGAGAAAACATTAGTACCTGGATCAACAACATCATCAGTAATGTCTGCTGAATTAGTATTAATGGCATCATTATTAATTGCTGCATTAACTATTAGATTAGTAAGTCCTGCTTTGATGGTTGTTGTAGAAGTTGCATTAATATTAATATTCTTATATGCAACACCATTAATGCCTAAACTGTACAAAGAACATAACGATGACTTAAACAACATGATGTTTTATGCTGTTTTAGCATTAGCAATAATAGCAGTAGTATTTTACTGGGGGGTATTATAGATGAAAGCATCAATTAGAAGTGTAGCACTTGCTGTAGCATTACTTGCTTTCTCAGCAATATTCTTAAATTCAATGTATCAATTCAGTTACATGATTTTCCCTGGTATAAACTACATCTATCAAGGAGTAGGAGTATCAATAGCACCTAACTTAGTAACAAACATTGTATTCGATTTCAGGGGATTCGATACATTAGGTGAATCTTTAATATTAGTAAGTGCTGTTGTAACAACAATGCTTGTATTTGGTAGAGGAAAAGTAAACCTTGGAGGCAAAGACGATGAGTGATCTTCTTAAACTAATAGCATATCCATTATCTTTTATATTAATTGGTTATGGAGCTATGACAATCTTGGGTGGACATATAACACCTGGAGGAGGTTTCCAGGGTGGAGCTATCATGGCTTCAGGAGCTATCTTATGTATCCTTACATACGGATTGAAAGATAATCCATTTAACCTATCACACACCAGAATGTCCATAATTGAAAGTTGTGGAGCATTAGGTTATGTATTCTTAGGTTTATGTGGTTTATTCTTCAGTGGTTCATTCCTTTACAACTTAGGAACAAACATATATGATCTTGTACCTGCAAGCACAGCTAACATATTTAATTTCCCTGATGCATTACACGCAGGAATAATACCATATTTAAACATTGTTGTAGGTTTAAAAGTATTTATAGGATTAACAACATTAGTACTTCTCTTCTATGGTGTAACAAAATTCCATGAAGATTATGTTGATGATGAGGAAATAGAATAGGAGGATTAATAATGGTTTTAGAAAGTACAGTACCATTTTTAGCATCAGCAGCTCCTAACTTATTTGGAGTTTTATATACTGGTCCAACAATATGTGGATTTATTATAGGATTCCTAGCAGGAGCTATTATGCATAAAAACCCAACAAAAGGAATACGCCTAAACACTTCCTCATGGATTGCAATAATAATCGGTGGTATAATAATAGCATACTGGTTAGGAACCTTCCCATATTATCAAGGTTTACCATTAGGACCAGGATTTGTAATGTCTATTATTGGTGCAATTATAGGTAGAGGATTAATAGGAACAAAATATGAAGCATAGTGGGGTAATATGAATGTATATAACAACAGCAAATTGTAATGGCTCAGGAAAATGTGTAGATGCTTGCCCTACTGATGCTATAAAATTAGTCGATGGGAAAGCAGTTAGTTGTATAACCTGTGGTAAATGTGAAAGAGTATGTCCAAACAAAGCCATATTCAAAAACCAATATGGTGGTTATGTAGTAGACAGGACTAAATGTAATCTCTGTGGTATGTGTATCAATGTATGCCCAGTAGATATGATTAAAGTAGAAGATGGAAAAATCATGGGTTTATGTTCTATGTGTGGAAAATGTGTACCAGCATGTCCAAACAATGCAAAAATGGCACCACCTAAAAGACCTGTTAAAATGGAAAAAGACATGGTTAATAGGATTAACATAGGAACAAACCATGAGGATTGTATAGAGTGTGGAAGATGTGCATACTTCTGTCCATCAAATTCAATTAAATTCTCATATATAGAACCAGGCGTCTGTACAAAATGTGATTTATGTATAGATGTTTGTCCAAGAAATGCAATTGGACCAATAGAGGAAGGGGGACAATATGAAATAGACATGCGTAAATGTGCAGTATGTTATAAATGTTTAATTGAGTGTCCTAACGATGCAATTGTAGCAAAACATTTAGAACTTAAAATACAACATCCAGAATATGATGTTGAAAATGACACAAAAATGATTTCATGTATTGAATGTAAACTATGTGCAGATGCATGTCCAACCGATGGACTACAAGTAATTAACAAAAGATTAAGATACGACGTTGATTACTGTTCACTAGGAAATAATGAAAATGGTGTAGAACATTGTGCAGAAGACTTTGAACACGCACCATGTGTAACTGCATGTCCACAAGGAATACTTGAATTTGTACCTGATTCCAAGATTACACTTGAAGGATTATGTGTAGAATGTAGTTTATGTGTAAAAGAATGTAAATACGGTGCACGTAAATTCGCTAACACAACATGGGATGGAGAAATCGCTTCAAGATGTATTAAATGTGGAATATGTGTAGAAGTTTGTCCAAAAGATGCATTAACACTTGAAGATGGCCAAGTAAAGGTTAACTTTGATAAATGTGTACTTTGTGAAAAATGTGCAATGTATTGTCCAGTAGGAGCAATACAAAAAACAACACCACTCAAAATGAGAATTGCAGACGGATATTCAATGCTCGACAACAATTTATGTATAAACTGTGAATTATGTGTTGATGCATGTGTATTTAAAGCAATAACTCGTGATGAGGAAGGTAACTTACAAATAAACCAAGACAGATGTATCTACTGTGGTGCCTGTAAAACTGCATGTCCTGCAAGAGCAATAAAAATACAAAGAGAATTCGAGGCAACAATATGAGTATAGTAAAAATATTTGTCAATGGAATCTACACTAACCTCAAAAGAATTATCTTTGGAAGTGAATGTAGAACTGATTTACAATTACGTCAAGATGTTTTAAATGGTAATGTAAAACCAGCACCTAAAGTTGCAGAAGCTGAATGTATTGGATGTGGAGGATGTTCTAACGTATGTCCTACAAAAGCTATTGTAATGGTACCAGTAGAACCAGAAGAAATAGCAGAAGGAATACTAAAAACAGCAGTACCAGAAATAGATGAAATCAAATGTGTACACTGTTACTACTGTCATGATTTCTGTCCAGTATTTGGATTATTTGGAGTAGCAGCTACAATACATCCAAACCACATTGGAAACAAATGTGATAAAGATGTAACAAGTATGCTTTTAGATCCAAGTGAAGTATCTGAGAAAAATATTCAATACATAGCTCAATACTTAACTGATGATTCAATCATTCAGAAAAATAGGGAATTAAAAGAAAAAGCACAAAAAGAAGCTGAAGAAAAAGCAGCTCAAAATAATGCAGAATTAGAGGGATAAACATGGGACTTAAATCACATTCTCGTAAAAAAGCGATACATCTTATGTTAGTATATACTGGTGGATGTAACGGCTGTGATATTGAAATAGTTAACACAGTTTTATCTCCTAAATTTGATATAGAACAATATAATGTATATCTAACTTGGAACCCAAGAGAAGCTGATGTACTAGTTGTATCAGGCCCTGTAACACACTGGACAAAAGAACCTTTAATAAAAATATATGAAGCTATACCAAAACCAAAATTAGTGGTTGCTGTAGGAGCATGTGCTTTAACTGGTGGAGTCTACAAGAATATTCATGGAGAAATTCCATCTGAGGAAATTGAAGGACCAGTGGATAACGTAATTCCAGTGGATGCTAAAATCCCTGGATGCGCAGTAAGGCCAGAAGATGTTGTAGCTGGAGTAGTATCAGTAATACCTATACTACTAGAAAAAGAGGATAAATAATTATAAAGGAGTAGTTATATGGTTACAAAAATAGATGGAGCAACAACTTGTAATGAAACTGAAAGACAAGTTTTTGAAACTGAAATAGATATGGGTACAGTACATCCAGCAGCTTTAGAACCTTATAGGGTTAGATTATTCGTAGAAGATGAAATTGTTAAAGATGCTGAAATAACTGTAGGTGTAAACCATAGAGGAATCGAAAGAATCATGGAAGGATTACCTGTAGAAAAAGCAAATGCTTTAACAGAAAAAGTATGTGGAATCTGTTCTAACGGACACATATACAATTCATGCCGTGTAGCAGAAGGAGCTATCGGTATTGAAATTCCAGAAAGAGCAATGTATCTACGTGTTATAGCAGAGGAACTAGAAAGATTACACAGTCACATGCTATACTTAGGACACGGTTCAGAAGCTTTATGTCATGAAACATTTGCTATGAGGATATTCTACATAAGGGAATCCGTTATGAGCCTTCTATATATGATGGGAGGAAACCGTGTACAATATGGTGTATCTGTACTTGGTGGTGTAAGACCAAGAGCAGATTTAAACCTTAAAGAACAACAAAAAGTTCTTGAAACAATGGACTATATCGATGATAAAGTAAGTGCTTTTGCAGAAAGATTTGTTTCTGACCCAGCTGTAATGAGCCGTATCACTGGTACAGGTGAATTATCACAGAAACAAGCATTAGCATTACACGTAACAGGACCAAGTTTAAGAGCAACAGGATATGAATATGACTACAGAGAAAAAATGTTCGAATACGATTCATTAGAATATGACATCATCACTCAGGATGGTGGAGACGTAAGAGCAAACATTCTCATGAGAGCAACAGAAATATTCCAATCAACAAGAATTATCAGACAAGCTGTAAAAAACTTACCTAAAGGCCCTGTAGTAAACAGAGACTGGGAAATGACAGATTCTCCAGTATATAAAAGTTACATCGAAGTACCTCGTGGAGTATGTTATCACTCATACGGTCTTGAAGATGGTAAAGTAAGACATAGTATTATAAGAACACCTTCAATGTCAAATATTGCTGCAATGCAGGAAGCTTGTATTGGACACCCAATGCAGGACGCTCAGCTTGCTATCGTATCATGTGATCCATGTTTCACTTGTACAGACAGAGCAATACAAGTAATTAAATTATAGGAGACTATATAATGGATTTAGTAACATCAATAGGATATGTTATAGGTGCTTTTATAATTGCTATGATTGTATGTCTATGGTTACCAGGTATTGAAAAGAAGACAGAAGCAAGAGTAGAACAGAGACTCGGACCTCAACTTTCAAGTCCTGGTATCTATGCAACATTAAAGTTCTTTTATAAACAAGCATTAAAACCATCCGCAGTAATGCCTAGAGTATATAATGCATTACCTGTAATAACATTGATTGTAGTAGCTGTAATATTCCTACTATTAATACCACAAGTAATGGTAGCATGGGGACCATTTGCAAGTCTAGTAGCAGTTGTTGGATTACTTAAAGTGGAAGAAGTAATGTACTTATTCATGAGTTCATTTTCACAATCACTTTTATCTAAAACAATGCCTTTCCCAGACCATGCAAAAGGTGGAAAACACATAGATGCTAAACAATCATTCTTAGAACAAATAAGCGCAAACAGATCATTAAAACTTATATCATATGGTAGTTTACCATTTTATATAGCTTTATTCATACCTGCTATAATGGCTCGTAGTATAAACTTACTAGATATTGTTGTATATCAACAAGTAGCTGGTCCTATACTATTCACATTACCAGGTATAATTGGTACAATAGTATTCTTCATAGGATTCTTAATTATACTTAACTCAAATCCTTTCGCATATCTGGAAGGTCATTCAGACGTAATTCAAGGTCCAATTCTTGAATACATGTCTAAATCAAGAGCTATATATGTAATGTCACACGCACTCCTAATCTTTGTTGGAGCATGTATATACTCCACATTATTCTTAGGAATGCCACCAGTATTTGGTATATCAATGATAGTACCTATCATAGTATCTATAATATTAACAATGGCAGCAGCTGTAGTAGCAGCATTCTCACCATTATTCACTAACCGTGAGTTCTATCCTACAGTTATCTCTACTAGTATGATTTCAGTAGTAGCTGTTATAGTTGCTTTCTTATAATGATAAGGTAATAATAAGATTTATAGGTGATATAATGAAAATAGTATTAAGACCACATCATATAATAAGTTTAGCTGGTTATATTGTAGAACTAAGGACATCATTTAGGAATTTAATTGTTGTAAATCATGAAGATGAACCAATTAAATTAGAAGTTCCTGTTCTTAATGATCAATGGATTGAAGAACACAGAGCTTTAGGTTTAGAAGTTATCCCAGTTAATGATGATGATAATTTCTTAGTAATGTATCAAATAGCTAAACATAAATTAGATGCAGAAAGAAAAGCTTTAGAAAGTAATTAAATTTACTTTCTATCTTAATTATTTTTTTTAGATTATTTTTTTAACATGATTTAACTTTTTTTATATTAATTTTGAACTTCAGTGATTTATTATTTTTATTGGGTTAACCTTTATATACTATGAAAAACTTAGGTATACCTAAGAAGCTATAAGTGTATAAGATATTATTAGAAGGAGGAATAAACTATGGTTAAAACTGTCGATAATTTAAAACCTGGAGAAACAGCTGTTGTTAAAAAACACAGAGTAAAAGGAGCTTTAGGAAAACACCTAAGAGAAATGGGTCTCGTTAACGGTACACCAATAAAACTTGAAAGAAAAGCACCATTAGGCTATCCTCTTGAAGTAAGGATTCAAGGATTTTCTTTAGCTTTAAGAAAAGAGGAAGCAGAATCTATTGAAGTAGAATAATTTTTAATTTAACTTTTTTGTATAACTTTACTTTTTTTAATGATAATAATTAATAAATAAATTTAGGTAAATCTAAATTTATATGTTTTGTTTAATAAAATAATTATTTTTTTAAATATATTTTATAATTATGAATATTTTCTTGAATATATTTTATTTTTTTATATTTTTTATTTACTTAACATTTATATAATAGAAGTTACTTAGATATATATAATTAGGTATAACTAAAAATGTATTAGTTACATGAATAACCTAATTTGATTGAATCGTTTCAATTATTAACATTATATATAAGACTAATTATTTTCAGGAGGAAAAAATAACATGGTTAAAACTGTTGACAATTTAAAACCTGGTGAGACAGGCATTGTTAAAAAACACAGAGTAAAAGGGGCTTTAGGAAAGCACTTAAGAGAAATGGGTCTTGTTAATGGTACACCAATAAAACTCGAAAGAAAAGCACCATTAGGTTATCCTCTGGAAATCAGAATTCAAGGATTTTCTTTAGCTTTAAGAAAAGAAGAAGCTGAATCCATTGAACTAGAGTAATTTTCTTTAACTCAATCATATAATATTTTTTAGGTAATTTAAATTATTTTTTAGTATTATTTATCTAATCTAATCACAATTAGTTTAGGTATACCTAAATGGATATTATTTTTATTTAAGAGGTAGAATATGGAAAAACTAAAATTCTTACTAGCTGGTAACCCTAACGTAGGAAAAAGTTCTGTATTTAATAATCTTACAGGAATGAAACAACACGTAGGTAACTGGCCAGGTAAAACAGTAGAACAAAAAGCAGGTAGTTTTGAATTCGATAACTACGAAATCGAAATGATTGATCTTCCAGGTAACTATAGTTTAACCCCGTATTCAGTAGAAGAACAAGTTTCAAGAGATGCAATAATTCATGAAGAAAATGATGCTGTAATCAATATTATTGATGCAGAAAACATTCAGAGAAACTTGTATTTAACTTTACAAATTATGGAAACAGGAGCAAATGTTGTTCTTGGAATAAACTTATTAGATTATGCTGAAGATGCAGGTATAAAGATTAACATTAAAAAATTAGAAGAAACCTTAGGAGTTCCCGCAGTAGTAATAGATGCAAGAGAGGGAACAGGTCTTAATGAATTAATAAGAACTTCTATAAAAGCAGCTAGACATCCTACAGATAACTCCAAAGGATTAACATATGGATTCGAATTAGATGACCATATAAATGAAGTAAAAGAGTTATTCCCTAATCTAAAAGTAGGATCAGCACCAAAATCATGGATTGCTGTTAAACTTTTAGAAGGTGATGATGAAGTATTAGATTTAGCTGAAGAATCACCTGATAAAGAAAATTTACGTAAAGTAACAGAAATTCGTAGACACTTAGAAGGCATATTAAACGATAATATAGATGATGCATTTATCGATGCCAGATATGGAGAAATCAATGGTATAATGAATAAATGTATCACTAAACCTAAATCTGAAAAATCAACTTTAACAGATAAAATTGATAGAATTGTTACAAACAAATACCTAGGAATTCCAATATTCTTAGCAGTAATCTATCTAGTATTCTACTTAACCTACACAATAGGAGGTCCTTATCAGGATTTAATTGATGCAGGATTTTCAGCATTAATTGACTATCTAACACCAATCTTAGGTGATGGATTAGTATCCTCATTTGTATTAAATGGTGTAATTGGTGGAGTAGGTTCAATACTCACATTCATTCCTATCATATTCATACTGTTTTTCCTGCTAAGTTTGATAGAAGACGTTGGATACTTAGCAAGAGCAGCATTTGTAATTGATAGAGCAATGTATAAAATAATGGGATTATCTGGAAAAGCATTCATTCCAATGATTCTAGGATTTGGTTGTGACGTAACAGGAGTAATGGCAACAAGAACACTATCCAATGAAAGTGATAGAATATCTACAATGTTAGCATTACCTTTTATTTCCTGTAGTGCAAGAATTCCAATATATGCATTATTCACAGCTGTATTCTTCACACAAAATCAAACAGAAGTTACATTTGCATTATACATATTAGGTATGATTATAGCAATAATAGTAGCAAAAACACTTAAAGGTACAGTATTTGCTGAGGAATCAGCTCCATTTATCATGGAATTACCACCATACAGATTACCAACATTAAAAAGTGCAACTTTACACATGTGGGAAAGAGGATCTCTTTTCATTAAAAAAGCAGGTACAATAATTCTTGGTACATCAATACTTGTATGGTTATTAGGAAACTTACCACCAGGTGTAGAAGAAGGATCAATTAACAGTATAATTGGTATAATTGGTAACGCAATAGCACCTGTATTTGCTCCATTAGGATTTGGATTCTGGCAAGCTGCAGTAGCACTAGTATTCGGTATCATGGCAAAAGAAATTGTAGTATCTACATTCGGTACATTATTCGGTGTAGGTGACGATGGTATAAGTGCAGTATTACCTACATTATTTACTCCACTATCATCACTATCATTCATGGTATTCGTATTATTATATGTTCCATGTTTCGCTTGTCTTGGTGCAATCAAAGAGGAATCCAATTCATGGAAATGGCTTGGAGCTTGTGTAGCGATATGTCTTGTAACGGCGTATGTTTGTGCGTTCATCGTTTATCAAGGTGGAGTGTTACTAGGATTTACTTAGAAAAATATAGTATTTTTTCCTCTACTATTTTTTCTATTAATAGTAATAAATTGGAGGTGTTTTAGTGATTATAGGAGTAAGAACTGATAAATCCAACTCTAGAAAAAAATCTAAATAAAATATAACAATGTTTATATTATATAATTATTATTAAATAAATAGTGAGAAGGAGGTATGTACATGATGCAATGTATGATTTGTGGATGTAAATTTGATGAGACAAAAGTAGAACCTTGTGGATGTAACTGTGCATTTGGAGGATGCAACGGAAAAAATGTAAGATGCCCTAATTGTGGACATGACATGCCTATTCCTTGGGAACTTAGAAAAAATCTTTCAAATAATATGAGTGCAGAAGATAAAACATCATTCCTTGAAAAGATAAAAAAATCTATAAAAATAGAACATTGAATATTATCTTGAAAAAAAATTTAATAATAGAACATTAAGTTAAATAAAACAATTAAGGTGGAATTACAATGATTGTAGAATGTAAACTATGTGGAAATAAATTTGAATCTTCAGAAGCAGAAGAAATAGAATGTAACTGTGGATGTGGAGGAGAAAATGTACTTTGTCCAAATTGTGGATATGAAGTAAGATTACCACGGACAGGAATGCCAAAGAAAGTTAAAAAAGAAGAAGATATGGGCTTCTTTGGAAAAGTCATGAGTGCATTACGTATGGGAAATTAAATTTTATTATTCTTTTTTTTTATTAATATTTATAACTAGAATAAACTTCAAGATTCTTTTTTTATTAAAATAATTAATTTTTGTATAATTGTCTTATTTTTTTATTAAAATAGTTTAAACTATAATTTAAATTAAATAATTTAAATAAACTATAGTATAGATTATTACTATATAATTTTTAGATGATTTTTTTTTAAAATATAAATTTCTTCAAATAAATAATGAAATATAGATAAAACAAAGTTAAGGAGATAATCATGACAAATGTATTAGTTACAGGGGGGGGGGAACTGGATTTCTAGCTGGCTGGACAATCCGTAAACTTCTTGAAAAAGATTATGTAGTACGAACTACTGTAAGATCCATGAAAAAAAGTGAAAATGTAATTACAATGTTAAATAATGAAGGAGTAGATACCACAAATTTATCCTTTGAGGAAGCAGATTTGACTAAATCAGAGGGTTGGAGTAATGCTATGGAAAACATGGACTATGTGATACATACTGCTTCCCCATTAGGTGGAAATAATCATGAAAACCCGGAATTAATTCCAATTGCAAAGAAAGGTGTGGAAAATGTATTATCCTCTGCCATTGATGAAGGTGTAGAAAAATTGTCATGACATCTAGTGAGGCAGCATGTTATCTTGATAAATCAAATGCTGATCCTAAAATTAATGAAAGTTATTGGATGGACTTTAATAATAAAGATATTACTAATTATCAGCGCTCTAAACTTATTGCTGAGAAAACTGCATGGGATATAATTGGAAAACAATCTCAATCTAACTTAGTAACTATATTACCTGGAGCAATTTTTGGTCCATATATGGATAAGAAGCGTAGCAGTACTGATCAAGTTTTTGAAATGCTTATGAAGGGAACACCAAGTCCAAATGTAATATATCCTGTGGAAAAGGTAACACCACTATTTTGTACATTACTTACTTTACACCAAGTCCAAATGTAATATATCCTGTGGGAGATGTAAGAGACCTTGCAGAGCTTCATATTCTTGCAATGGAAAATGATGCTGCAAATGGGTAGCGATTTATTGCTGAATCTGAAGAAATAACTATGCCACAGATGGCTAAACTTTTAAAACAACAATTTCCTGATTATAAAGTAAGTACAAGAGTTATTCCCGATTTTATCATAAGAGTCATGGCTAGATTCCAGGCTCCAATGAAGGTATTAAATACTATGATAGGTTTGAAATATCATAGGGATAATACAAAAGCAAAAAAAGTTTTAGGATGGAATCCACGTTCTGCAGAAGAAACAGTTATAGATACTGTTAATTATATGATAGAAAGTAATATAATTTAATTTGGAAAAATCAGATAATAAAGACGCTTAAAAATAAATTTTATTGAATATTAAAATAAAATTTAAACTTCAAATATAAAACATGTTTTATTTAATCAATTTAAATAAAACTACTTATTTTTTTCTTAAAAATAAAAATAAAAAGAAAAGTACTTAGTTAAATTATATACTTTAGAATTTTATAGGGCATTGTATTCAAGAGTATAATTATATGAATAGTGGTGAAATGGAATATATTATATTGTTAATCTTAAATTTATTAGGGGTTAAATTTAAATCCTTTCTAATATGAATTCATAATAATTACAATACCCTTTTTTTCCTTTTACTATACATATTTTTTTTTATTAAGTGGAATATTAGTTGGGTGAGTATTAATTTTCCACTAATTATTATATTAATTAACTACTTATATAAAGATTACTTTATTTTTTATAAATAATATTTAATTAATTTCTAGTTTTCACAGTAATTCAATTATCATAAAAATAGTCTATCTTAATATGAACCAGTCTTATTAATATATAATCATAATTAAATCCAATTAATTAAGGAATCAAGCTTAATTAATATCAAGTACGAATTATAATTATAGTAACAAGTATTAGATTAATCAAAATATATTTTTATCAAAGGGAGATATTAATGATAAATGCAATAATTATGCGTGTAATAGATAAACCAGGAGTTTTAAGAAAATTAACTCAGTTTATTTCAGAGAAGGAAATAAATATAATTTATACTTATATTCATTCTGAATCTGAGAAGTATGCGTCAACATACTTAGAATTGGAAGATGTACAGGATATAACTGAATTAATGTCTGAATTAAATAAGATTCCTGAGGTTGAAGATGTGAAAGAGTCTCCAACTATGAATAATGTATGGGGAAAACGAATAATTATTATGGGTGGTGGAGCACAGGTTTCTCAAGTAGCACTGGGTGCAATAACTGAAGCAGACCGTCATAATATAAGAGGCGAACGTATAAGTGTGGATACAGTACCATTAGCAGGTGAACAGAAATTAGAAGAAGCAGTAAGAGCTGTAGGTTCATTATCCCGTGTGGGCGTCCTTGTTTTAGCCGGTTCTTTAATGGGAGGATCTATTGTAAATGCAATTGATGAAATTAAAGAAAAATATGGTATTAAAGTAATAAGCTTAAATATGGTTGGTTCTGTAGTAGATCATGCTGATTTAGTAGTAACTGACCCAGTACAAGCTGGGGTCATGGCAGTAATGGCTGTGGCTAATACAGCTAAATTTGACATAGACCGTGTTAATAGGACCTTATAAAACATGTTTCTCTTTTTTCTATTTTTCACAGGGACTTTTTTCTAATTTTACATATTCATTTATAGATTCGCGTGTTGTACCTATAATTATGTTGTATGATTTTTCTTCACTGTCTTGATAACTTACTTCTTCACATACACCAGATGCAATAACATTTTCATTATTTTTAACAATACCTGTATAAGTATGTGTAAATGATATGATATTTTCAATATTTACGTAGGGACCATCTAAAATTTCAATATTTCCAATAGAATAGATAGCTGGAGTATCATAAGATTGCTCATCATCAACTATTTGACATTTAATTTTCATAGAACCAATCTGTTTATAATGCACAGATTCATTAAAATCAATATCAGACGGATTTCTAGTAGAAAGAATATCAAATAACGTACCTTTTATAAGACCACGATTATTTTTTCTAGATTCATACCATACAAATTCATCAAAACTCATGGAATCATCCTTTATTCTTTTATGATATACCCTGTTCCAGTATTCACCACTAATTTTATCAAGAACACTAGAATCATCATTCTTTAACTTACTATATAATTTTCGAGCTTTTTTATGATTATCTAATCCAAATACTATGAAATCAATATCAGAATCTTCTCTTTCAAGACCTGCAAGCGTAGAACCAGTAATACCCATATTATCATAACTAATTCTGGCTTCATCATGGAAAGTATTAGCTAATAATTTAACTTTTTCATAATACTTGTTATCACTATTATCATTGAGAATTTCATTTAATCTTGCAATGGGACTATGAACCTCTAGAATATCATCTACAGGCACACCCATCATCTTTTTATTCTCAACATTCCAGTAGAATAAGTAGTCTGGATGATATTTCTCCAGGTATTCGTATGCTTCTTTACTATTAACTTTTTTATAATGTATACCATTACGCTCACGGTCTCCCTCTTCACATGGAACGTAACGTAAAAAAGCAATTATTTTATCTTTAGGATGATAATAAGTAGTAACAGCAAAAAATAAGTTATCTTTGGTTTCAATAAAATAACGTGGTCTAATATTCATAATAATACTCCTTAAATAGTTAATATTAATAATTCTATAATCGAATTCCTATTTAATTTTCGAAAACAAATCTATAAATTTTAAAAACAATAAATAATATTAAAGGATGATAAAATGCAGTACTTAAAATGGAAAGATGGAAATGAATATGATGGAAGTCAAATTAATCCATCATGGGCATTTCAGGAATTTGGAGTAAAAGATTCTACTATAGTGTCATGGGTAGGTCCTATGAACATATTAGGCGATAATTTAATAGATTATGAAGATGTTGGAGTAGATATAAAAGGAAATCTCATGTTAAACTTTATAGTAGAACACTTTGATGAACAACCAGGAAATTTAAAGCTAGCATATCATAGACAGAGAATGTTAGTGATGATAACACGAGATAAACTATTAGATTACGGAATACGAACAACTCAAGATGGTGATGACATATTCATAGATAATAAGAAATTATCAGTATCAATAGCAACAGCTTCAATTAGTACAATGAAAATGCATTTTGCATTAAATATTACAACTGAAGGAACACCGGATGATGTTGAAACATCAGCATTAGAAGATAATAATATGAGTATGGAACAAATACATGAATTACAGGATTCTATTGCAAATACATATATGGAACATATAGAAACAATAGATAAAGATATAACAAAAACAAGGGTATTCTAGGAGTTAATAATGATGAAAGTAAATTTAGATGGAATTCATTCAAATTTAAGATTTTCAGCAGCACACATGGTTATAGGTCATGAATCATGTGGTAAAATACATGGTCATAGTTATATTGTGGATGTTGAAGTAGAAGGAAAAAGATCTGGAAAATTTGGTTTTGTAATTGATTTCAAGGTATTGAAAAATATCACAAGAAAAATCTGTAAATCATTAGATCATAGATTATTAATACCTGTAGATAGTCCTGATTTGGAGATAACCTATCAAGATGATAAAACAGTTGAATTCACAACACTTGGTGAACTTGAATATAAAATACCTAAATCTGATGTTGTATTATTACCAATAATATCAACAACTGCAGAATCACTATCAATATACATAACTGATGCAATTGTCAATGAACTTGAGGACACTAGTACTTTAGAATATATTGAAGTACAAGTAAATGAGGGTATTGGACAAGGTGCATCTTATCATAAACAATTAAATGAATAGGAGGATGTACAAATCACTCCTAAAATAATAGAAATATTCTCAAGTATCCAGGGTGAGGGAGTACTCATAGGAAAACGTCAGATATTCATAAGATTTTCAAGATGTAACATTAACTGCAAATACTGTGATACGCAAAATAGTAAAGATGGAGAAATAGGTAAAGAATATTCTTATGAACAATTAAATGACATAATAATGGATTTGATGACACCTGATTTTGATTCCCTTGAAATTACTGGTGGTGAACCATTACTCAGTGCAGATTACATACATGATTTCTTAGAAAAATATCCATACAAGGCAATGTTAGAAACAAATGCTACATTACCTGATGAATTAGAAAAAGTATTGGATGTTATTGATATTGTATCCATGGATATAAAACTACCAGAACATTTTAATACAAATGATGAGTGGAATCAGGTATATGATAATGAACTAAAGTCAATACAATTAATGGAAAAAGTTCATCAGAACTATTATATTAAAATAGTTGTATCACCAACCACACCTCTAAAGATTATAAAGAAAATAAGATCTGATTTAGAAAAAGTGGCAAGTAGTAATGTTGAAATAATTATTCAACCAGTTAGTCCTATGGAATTATGGGATAAAAAAGAAGTACTGTTTAATATATCTGAAATTATTGGAAAAAGTTTTCCAGTATCAGTAATACCTCAAATACATAAATATCTTGATGTTGAATAAAAAAGGATTAATCTCCCCTATTTTTTTCTTTAAATTATTTTTTTTTATCAAAAAACTATTTCTGAACTATTTAATATTGGATAAATAATTTCTAATTTTATAAAAAAAAGGTAAAAAAAGGGTGTGGGAATTGTTTTATTCTTTGGAACGTATCAGACGTTTAACATAGTCATTTGCCCAGGTAAATGTTACGATACATGCAACAAGTTCACCAATAATAATACCCCACCATGCACCATATTCACCCCATCCAAATGGAATAGCAAATATGTATGCAAATATTATTGTGAAGACCAATTCTCTAAGAAGTGTCTGGAACATTGAAGTTACACCCTTACCAACACCTTGGAATAAGAATGTTGATGGTGCACCTATAGCCATAAATATATAGAAAAATACCATTAATCTTAGAAATTGAATCATTTTAGGTGCAAGATATGCGCTGTTGCTTGAATATGAGAATAACATTACGATTTGTGGTGAAAATACGTAAACAAAAATTCCTGTAATTATAGCAGCAATAATTGATAGTTTTACACTATATCTGTGAGTAACACGTATGTTTTCGTAACGATTAGCACCAAGATTAGCACCTATTATAGATACTGATGCTGTGGATATACCAATAACAGGCATAATACCTATTGATACTATTCTCCAACCAGTAGAATAAACTGCTACTGCATCCGTATTTGCAACTATTGTAAGTAATGCTGAGAATAAACCAGCAAATATTGCACTTAGTAACATCTCTAAACTTGCAGGAAGACCTACTTTTAAAATATCTTTGGATATTTCGCTATTATACTTGAAATTACTCCAAACAGGTTTTAGATAAGTATCTTTTTTAACGTAGAACCAGTATGCTAATACAAGTATCACGATGCTTACTGAAAGTAATGTAGCATAAGCTGCTCCTGCAACACCTAAATTTAATCCATATATGAATATTGGGTCAAGAATGATGTTCAGTACTCCTGAGATAGTCATAGCATACATTGTCCTCTTAACATCACCTTCAGCTCGTAGTATTCCATACATAACGTTAGGTAATATGAATAGAATAGCACCAGTGAACATAATAATACCATAATCTCTTGCATATTGAATAGTATTACCAGATCCCATTGCAATTAGAATAGGATCTAAAAGTATGAGAAGTACTACTGAAACTATAATAGATATAATTATGGTAATTAGAATAGAATGTACTGCACCATTGTCTGCTTTAGATTTATGTTTTTCTCCTATGTACTTTGATAATGCAGAGGTAGCTCCAGCACCAAGACCATTACCTACTCCTACAAGTACAAGAAATATAGGTGTAACATATCCTACACCTGCAAGTGCATCTGCACCTAATCCTGCCACCCATGCAGCATCTGCAAGGTTATATATACTAATAAGTAGCATGGATATAATTAAAGGCACGGACATTTTTCTTAAACCCTGTTTAGGATCTCCAAGAATAGTTTCTACTCCCTTGGTAGTTTTATTATTTTTATTATTAGTTTCTCCAGTAACTTTATCAAACCTCCTCTACAATAATCAATATAATTTTCTTGTTCTATTATGTCTAAGTAATTAGTTACTTAATAATATATAAATTAAACGATTTTGTAAAAATATTATTTCCAGTACATTCAGATAAATCTGTAAACTGTTATATAGGGTTTTCATTACAAATAAGCGTATTAATCGATATTTATTATTATAATAAAGTTATGATTCTCAGTTAAAATTTTAATTAAGTATATATGTATACATCCTAATCTCGAAATAAACAATATTCCTTGTATTATTATTTTTAACCTATGTCCTATCTTTATTTTTACAATTTAAAACAGTTTAAAGAGTACTTTATTTTTATTAATATTCATGAATGCTGTAAAAAGATATGTTTTCTACAAAGTCAATAAAACAGTATAATCTGTTTTAAAATTAGTCATTGATTTTATATATATAATTCATAGTATATATTTCTAAACTAACTTATTCCCGAAACAAAATAAAACATTAATGTTGATAAACGAATAAAATTATACGTCTGGTTTTATAAAATTCTCGAAAAATAAATAAAGAATCTTATATAAGTAAAATTAAATTATTAATTATGTTATTATTTTTTTAATAACCCGGAGTGATGAACATGGAATTAAATATGAAAGACAACCTTGGTATAAAAGATGCTATGACATATAATGTCATAACTGCAAATACTGATACAAATATATCAGATATAGCAGCTATCATGACAGAGCATAATATTAGTTCCGTGGTTATAGAAGATCAAAAAGTAGAAGGAATAGTTACAAGTAATAATATTATTTCAAAAGTTGTATCTAAAAATATTTCACCACAAGATATAACCGCGGACATGGTTATGGATAAATTTATCTCAGTAAACCCTGAAACTTCTTTAATTGAAGCATCATCTTTAATGATTAAGAATAATTGTAAAGTTTTACTAGTAATAGATGATAATCAACAATTAAAAGGAATATTAACCTTAACAGACATTGTACGAGTATCTCCAGAACTAATTGAATTATTTGTAGAAGAAACAAATATTGATAATTTCGTAGACAATGAATATTCTTCAGAGTCAGATGAAAGATTAGAAGAGGGAGTTTGTGAGAAATGTGGTGTTTATGGTCAATTAGAGAATAATAATGGACAATATTTATGTCAAGAATGTATTGACGATAAACTATCCGAAGAATAATTAAAAAAATAAGAAAAAAACTACTAATTAAAAAAGGTAACATTTTAAAAAAATACAGGAGCAGGATAATAATGAAAAACAATATAATCAAAAAGATTAATTCAACAGACCAATCATTCAATCTACAAACAAAAAAAGCAGAATCAGATGGAGACATAATGGACATAGCAGCTAAAGATGTTGTAACAGCATCACAAAGTGCTACCATAATAGAAATTGCTAACCTAATGAGTGAAAAAGATATAAGAAGAATACCAATCACAGATCCAGGTTCTGGAAAACTATTAGGTATTGTAACAACAATGGACATTCTTGACTTCTTCGGCGGAGGAAAGAAATACAATTTAATTACAGAAAAACACGAAGGAAACTTCTTATCAGCAATTAATGCACCAATCAAAGAAATCATGACAACTGGTGTAAAAACCATGACAAACAAGGACACAATCATCGATGCCGCAGCATTAATGTTAGAAGAAGGTATTGGTGGATTTCCAATAATTGACAATGAAGAAAAAATAGTAGGAATGGTAACAGAAGGCGATGTTGTAAGTAAATTAGATAAAATAATTGCAGACTTAGAAGTACAGGATGTAATGGCTACTGACCTAATTACAACAACACCAGGTACTAGAATAGAAGGAATTACTAAAATCATGGTAAGAAACTCATTAAGAAGAGTACCTATAGTAGGAGAAGATCCAAACTCAAACTCTAAAGAAGAAAAATTATTAGGATTTGTTACAGCATCAGATATTCTAAAATATATTGGTGAACACAAACTATTTGCAAAATTATTCTCTAATGAAGGTGAAGATGTAGTAAACATTACTGTAGATGAATTAATGGTAACTAATGTACTCACAGCAACTAAATATGAGAAATTAGGTGATATCGCAGATTTAATGTTTGATTCAAATATAAGAGGTTTACCTGTTGTAGACGAAGATACAGGAAAACTAATAGGAATTATCACAATTCGAGATTTACTAAAGGCTATTGTTCAATAGAAATCTTAAAAGAGATTAATTTTCCTCAAATTAATCCTTAAAAGAGTGAAATATTTTTATAGAGGAAAATGAATAATATTATTATATTTAAAAAAAACATGGAGTGATCGTAATGACCATAGATAAAATAATGGCTAAAGACATTGTTACAGTACGTAAAGATCAAACAGTCTCAGATGCTTTAAAACTAATGAGCAAACATAAAATTTCACGATTACCTGCAATATCTCCTAAAACTGGTGAATTAGTAGGAATAGTAACTGAAAAAGACATGGCTACAAAAATAGCTTCATCTAAATATGAAGAAGTACCACTTTCACACATGAGAATATCTACTATCATGACACAAGATGTAATAACAGCAAAACCGGATGATGCTGAAGTAAAAGTACTTAAAAAAATGGTAGATAATCATATTGGTGGAATACCTATCTTAGATGGGGATGACATAGTTGGTATGATAACCAAAACAGACTTCTTAAGAAATTTAGATAAAGAACCATACAACGAAACTCCTGTAAAAGAAATCATGACTAACAGAGTCATGACTGTAAGTCCTGATGATAGATTAGTCCATGCAAGAAGGATAATGATTGATAATGATATTGCAAGATTAGTTGTTGTGGAATCAGGATTAATTGTAGGTATCATAACAGCTAAAGACATGGCAAAAAAAATCATAGACTTCAAAAAACATGTACCAGAAAAATATCAGCATTCACAAATAAGAAACTTATTTGTACAAGAAGTCATGTCACAAACTATTGAAACAACAACCAAAGATACAACAATTGCAGAAGTAGCAGATGTAATGGTATCCAAAGAATTTAGTGGAATGCCAATATCTGATGAAACCAATAAAGTTCATGGTATTGTTTCAAAAACAGATATTCTAAGGTACATATATGACTTTAATAGAAAAAGAGGTAATTACTAAATAATTATCTCCTTTCTATTTAATCTTTTTTAATCACACAGTAAACTATTTTTTAAGCATTTTAACCTATATTTATACTTATTCTCTGATTGTATTAATTAAAATAAATAATTACCAGTGAATCTAATGGAACTTTTTTCTAATTTTATATAAAAGAATTAATTAAATTAAACACATATATTAATAATTAATGAATGAAAAAAAACAAGTAGGATATCTTGGTCCAGAAGGTACATTTTCACAGGAAGCTGTACTAAATATAACAGATAATAACACGATAAATAAACCTTACCCAAATATTCTAAGCATATTTGAAGCACTGGAAGATAACCAGATAGATGAGGCAGTAGTTCCTATTGAAAACTCCACTGAGGGATCAGTAGTTATTACATTAGATGCATTAACTCGTCATAACTTGAAAATAAAAGGTGAATTAGAATTACCCATAAGACAGAATCTTCTAGTACAAAAGGGTAAAACACTCGATGATATTAATGTTATCTGTTCACACCAACAGGCAATAGCACAGTGCAGGCATTATATTAACAGGTTAAATAAACCAGTACATGCAATGCCAAGCACAGCTAATGCTGCAAGATATGTGACAGAATTATCAACAGCAGCAGTAATTGGAAATGAGATTTTATCTGAAAAATATAATTTAGAAATAATAGCACATGATATTCAAGATTACTCAAATAATGTCACTAGATTTGTGATACTAGATAAAGAGGATATAAACAAACCAACAGGTAATGATAAAACATCAATTATTATATCTCTCAAAAATGATAATCCTGGAAGTTTATATGAAATTTTGTATGAATTTGCAAAAGAAAATATTAATTTAACAAAGATAGAGTCAAGACCTTCTAAACAAGGAATGGGAAAATACTTGTTTTTTATAGATATTGTAGGACATAGATTAGATCCTAAAATAAAGAATACATTAGCTATTGTAGAAGGAAAAGTTAACATGTTTAAAATATTAGGTTCTTATAGCTATGACTTTGGGGGAGGGGATTAAAATATTAAGAGAAAGCTCTCGGCACAGTATCGAAAAGAAGTTACAAGAATTAGAAGAACAGAAAGATAATGGATACATAACCCTTGAAGAATATGATACTTTAAGAATAAGGTATGAAAGAAAATTAGGTAATAAGGAAGCTGTTTCAAGACTTCAAGAATCAAAAGGTTTTAAACCATCAAATATTCAGAAAAAACAAGAAAGAAAAGAAGTTTTATACGATGATTTTGTGGATAGGTATTCACGGTTAGATGTGAACCCTGAGCCATCCTCAAATAATTCGGGTAATAATAAGAAGGTAAAGCGAACTGTAATAATATTATTTGTACTACTGGCATTTATTGTTGGTATTGTAGCAGGAGTTGTAGCATTAAACACAGTTCCAGCTAATAACACAACTAATGTGACAATAACAGATTCAGCATTTACTACTAATCAATCAGTTGTGAATGCATCTAACATGTCAGCAAATACAACAAATAACACTACCACTGTAAAAGCAACAACAAAAAAATATAGTTCATCATCATATAGTTCAGGCAGTAGCTCAAAAAGTAGTTCAAGTAGGCAATCTAATTCAAAAAGTAGTTCTAAGGGTAGTACCCGTGATATTTATAGTTCAAATAGTACTTAATTCATAATCGGAGGATAGTAATATGAAAGGTATATTTAAAACAATAATAGTAATTGTTCTATTAGTAATATTAGCATTTGTAGCGTATTCCTCTGGATTATTGGATACTTTTACAGCTACAGGACAAACCTATGAGAGTAATGGAATAACTTTCCAGTATCCTGACAGTTGGACTGAGGCAAATTGCGTGTCAGATGGAGCTATAGGTGCCGTGGTTGACTCTAATAATTCTAATATATCT
>CACZOU010000018.1 GCA_902782945.1 uncultured Methanobacteriaceae archaeon | reverse complement strand
TTCAATATCTTCAGCAATAACTGCTAATGCAACATTGTTTCTTTCAATGTTTTTTGTTACTTCGTTTGTTCCTTTTCCTATTTTACCGGTATCTCTTGCTATTTCTAAAGCTTCGTATACTTTATCAGCTATTTCTTTTGGTACTTCAAATTTTACATATACTGAATTTGCCATTTAATTTCCTCCATTATCATCTGGTTTTTTAACCATCCATTCCAAGTAGGATAATCCAATTAACTTAATAGACTATGATTACTTGTTGTCTGATTAAATGACCTTAAAATATAATTTATATAATAAAATAATATTCTAATTTAAAACTCCTTAATGAGTGAGATACTCATTCGCTCACAGTTTTAAGTATGTTAAAAATTAGTTATTAATTACTATCTATTTAATATAATATATACTTTATGCTTATACCACATATTATAATCACAATTCTTATAATATATTATATTATTATGTATCTTATTACATATAGAAATTACTCCTACATCCTAGCTCCATATAATAGAATACTTACCACAAGAGGAACTAAACACTATAATTAAAATCAATAAGTGAAAAGATAGCCCCAGTATCTATGAAATATCTTATTAATATAATCAAACATATACTAAATTATTATTAAAATTTCTAGCAACAATAAGTTATAGGTGATATAATACATGAATCCCTATATTGAAATACTAAGACCTGGAAATGCAGTGATGGCACTTATAGCAGTACTGCTCATGGCAATCATAGGTCATACATACAACTGGGAAATCATACTTGGAGCTATAACAGTATTTATTGCAACTGGTTCCGGAAATACTATAAATGATTATTGTGATTATGAAATTGATAAAATAAATAAACCATACAGACCAATACCATCAGGTAAAATAGAACTAAAAATCGCATTGTATTATAGTCTAATTCTATTTATAATAGCAATAATAATGGGATTTATTATATCAATTGAAAACGGAGTAATGGTAATAATATGTACCATACTTATGATAGTATACGCATATGATTTTAAAAGAAGATGTCTTATAGGCAATATAACAGTATCCTTACTTACTAGTCTAACCTTTGTATTCGGTGGATTAATAACAGGCGATGTTATAGTCAGTATGTTAATAGGATTATTTGCATTCCTAATGACATTATCCAGAGAAATCATAAAGGATGCTGAAGATGTTGAGGGAGACCTCCGAGAACATGCACATACATTCCCCATAGTATATGGTAAAAGAAATGCAATAATAGTAGCTGTAATATTAAATATACTAACATGTCTACTTAGTCCAATACTATATATTCTAAACATATTCACAATATCCTATTTAGTAATAGTATTAATTGCTGACATCATATTCATATATTCAGCAGTGCTAGCTCTGAAAGATCAATCAAAAGAAAAGTTACATAAAATTTCAACATACATGAAAATAGGAATGTTCATAGCATTCATATCATTTGCAATTGGAAGTATAATATAAATATAGTAGGAAGGCGAAAATAGATGGATTTGAATGATATTTTACTTCATGATGAAACAATATTTCAAGATATAACTGTCTTTAACTCTGATTATTTACCTGAAAATTTCAAACTAAGACAGCCACAAATGGAAGAAATGGCATTATCATTAAGACCAGCATTACAGGGTGGAAAACCTATAAATAATATAATCCTAGGACCACCAGCAACAGGAAAAACAACAGCTATTAAGAAGTTATTTGAAATGGCAGAGTATGATTGTGGTGATGATATAATCTGTGTATATGTTAATTGTCAACTTCACTCAACAAAATTCGATATATTTTCACAAATACATAAAAAAATACTTGGACATGCTCCACCAGAAACAGGAGTGCCCTTTGCACGTATATATAATAATATAATGAATGAGTTATATGATTCAAACAAGGCATTAATAGTTGCATTAGATGATATAAATTACCTGTTTCAGGGCAATGTCATAAGCAAGGTGTTCTATGATATACTAAGAGCACATGAATCATTTGAAGGAGTACGTACAGGTATATTTGCAGTTCTATCGGATGTTGACTTCAGATACGTCCTGGATAAAAATGTTGGATCAATATTCAATGCAAATGAGATAAACTTCAAGCCATACACATATGAGGAAACATATAAAATACTTGAAGAAAGAGCTAGAATAGGATTTTATCCAACAGTAATAAGTAAGGATTTAATAGAAAAAATAGCCATGTATACATATGAACGTGGTGATTTAAGATTAGGAATAGACTTACTACGTATAAGTGGAAATAATGCTGAAGTAAAAGCATCAAAAATCATAACAAATGAAGATGTTGAAAAGGCATTTAACTCTGCCAATAGTGTAAGTTTAAAATATGTATTAGATACATTATCTGAAAAGGAACAAGACCTATTAAGATTCATCACAAGAATCACAACCAAGAATATAACATCCGGTGAACTATTCAAGGAATACAACCGGGAAAAGAAAATCAGTTATGCTACATATAATAGGTTAATCAATAAATTAGAATTTCTAAGATTAATTGACACAACTTATACTGGTGCCGGACAGAAGGGCAATTCACGTTATATTAACTTAAGATTTGATGGTAAAGAAATACGTGACAATTTACCTCGGAAAAATCCAAGAGTATAAACTATATTCTCTTAATATTTTTTAAAATAAGTAAGTTAATTACTAAGAAAAAGATTTTGAATTATCAGTATAAAAATAAAAAAATACTGAAATAGAAAAAAGAATTATGATTGTTTATCGAATGTCATAGAATCTAATTTCTTATTTCCTGTTTTATAAAAAGTAACATTCATTACCTTCTTATTATTTTTAAGATTTTGTTCTATTTTGTATCTTGTAATTCTATCTGGGATTAACATTTTTCTAACCTCACTTTTTTTATAAATTTTTACGTATGATTATTTACTCGGATTATATGTGACCAGCGATTAATACTAATTTCATGGATACTAGGAATAATGTTGTTATTGCTATTAGTGTGAAAACAGATCTCATATCATATTCTGTTATATCAATGTCATTATTGATTAAATCTCTTTTTGGTTCTAAAGTTTTAATTTTATTTTTTCTTATTGATTCAAACATTTTTAACACCTATTTTTATTATTCCAAAAAACTTCTTAGATATGTTATTTGTACATATTCTATCAGTTTCTATTCTTTTTCTATCTATTTTTAGTAATATAAATGGTATCTAAGCGCGTATGATAAGTATTAAGGGGATTTGAGAAGTAATAAAAGGGGTGTTGATAAATAAAACGAGAGGCCATGAGAAGTAATAAGCAAGGGGTATTGATAAGTAATAGCAAGAGCACATGATAAGTAATAGGGGCTAATAAAAACTAAAAAAATTCATAATAACCCTAGAATAATTATTACATTTTTCATCAAAAATCTATGGGCCAGTGAAAAATAATAAGGAGAGGGTCATGATAACTAACACCTAAAAATCAAAAAAGCAGAAATTTTTCATAAAAAATACAGGAGGAGGGCTTATGATAACAAAAAAATAAATGATAACTAAAAAAAAATTAATAAAAAAATAAAGATAATTTTACAAAAAAGAGTAAAATAAGATAACTGCTTATTAAATATATTTTGCAGTTATACTTTCATTAAAATCTTTTATTTGACTAGGAGTACCTTTAGCAACAATTCTACCACCATCAAGACCACCACCTGGTCCTAAATCTACAATATAATCAGCATTTCTAATTACATCAAGGTCATGTTCTATCACAATTAACGTTGCACCATTATCTACTAATTGTCTAAAAACATCAAGTAAAACTTTAACATCTAATGGATGTAATCCTATTGTTGGTTCATCAAATACAAATAATGAATTTGATTGGCCATGCTTTAACTCACTAGCCAACTTTAATCTCTGTGCTTCACCACCTGATAATACAGGAGTCTGTTCACCTAAAGTAAGATAACCAAGACCCAAATCATGTAAAACTTCCAATTTATTATGTACAGATTTTATATCACTACATACATTTAATGCTTCATCAACACTTAATTCCATTAAATCAGGTAATGTATATTTATGACCATTCTCTGATTGCCTGTATATTTCCCGTGCTTCATCAGAATATCTGGAACCTCCACAATCAGGACAGGTTATCTCAACATCTGGTAAAAATTGAACATCTAAAGTAATAGAACCTGTTCCATCACATGTAGAACATTTAAGTTTTCCAGTATTATAAGAAAAATCACCAGACTTATATTTTCTTTCTTTAGCATCACTTGTCTTAGCAAACTCTTTACGTAACTTATCATGAATATTTGAATAAGTAGCAACAGTCGAACGAACATTAATTCCAATAGGCGTAGAATCAATAAGTTTAACTTCACTAATACCATCAGCTTCTACTGATTTCACATGACTTGGCATTTTTTTATCATTAAGTATTGCTTCTAACGCCGGTACTAAACTTTCTAAAACCAAAGTAGTTTTACCAGAACCTGATACACCTGTGACAACAGTCATTCTACCTTTTGGGAATGATATATCCAATGGTTTAACTGTGTGAATATTATCTGTTGACAAATTAATAGAACCTAACTTAAATATATCATTCACTTTAATATCCGTATCCTTTTCAATATGAGACTTACCTAGCAGATATTTTCCAATTCTAGAATTATCATTATTCACAATATCTTCAATTGTTCCTTCTGCAATAATATTTCCACCATTAGAACCACCTTCAGGTCCAAGCTCAACTATCCAATCTGATTCAGATAAAATATTAACATTATGATCAACAAGTATAACAGAATTACCATCATCAATTAAATCCTGCATCACCTTTTTTACACCTTCAAGATTTGAAGGGTGAAGTCCTATAGATGGTTCATCTAGAATATAAAGAACACCTGTTGTCCTATTTCTAACTGCTCTTGCAAGTTGCATTCTTTGTCTTTCACCATTAGAAAGTGTTGAGGATGGTCTATCTAAACTAATATAATCTAATCCTAGAGAAAGTAATCGTAAAGACGTATCTGTAAATGATTCACAGATTTGTTCACCCATCTTTTCCATTTCATCTGGAAGAGTACTAGGTATCCCTTTAACCCATTCAACTAATTTATTTAAAGGCATCTTACAAGCTTCTGAGAGACTCATTCCACATATTCTTGGAGCACGTGCCTGGCTAGATAATCTGCTCCCCTTACAATCAGGACATGTATCTTGTTTTAAAAATTTCGCTACACGTTTCATTCCTTTTTCATTCTTAACCTTTGATAAAGCATTTTCTACTGTATAAATTGCATTATAATATGTGAAATCCATATCTCCTGATGTACCACTTGTCTTATTTTGATATAACATGTGCTTCTTAACAGCAGGTCCATGAAAGACAATATCTTTTTCTTTATCTGTAAGATCTTTGAATGGAACATCTGTTCTAACACCCATTTCACGTGCAATATCCTTCATTAAAGACCACATTAATGTTTGCCATGGAGCAACTGCACCCTCATCAATAGTTAAGGATTCATCTGGTACTAGTGTAGATTCATCAACGGTACGTACAGTACCCGTACCATTACATGTTTTACATGCCCCAGAACTATTAAATGATAAATCTTCTGCAGACGGAGCAAAAAAGTGTGCACCACATTCAGGACATATTAGTTCTTGTTCAGCTGCAACATTAAGTGATGGCTGTACATAATGACCATTAGGACATCTGTGACTAGCTAATCTTGAAAAAATTAATCTAAGTCCATTTAATAATTCTGTTCCAGTACCAAAAGTACTGCGTATATCAGGAACACCTGGACGTTGTTTTAGTGCTAGTGCTGCAGGAATATATAAAACATCATCTACATTAGCTCTAGTTGCCTGTGTCATACGACGTCTAGTATATGTTGATAATGATTCAAGATATCTTCTTGAACCCTCTGCATATAATATACCAAATGCAAGTGATGATTTACCTGAACCTGAAACACCAGCTATACCTACAATCCGATTAAGTGGAATGTTAACATCAATATTTTTTAAGTTATGAACCCTAGCATTTCTAACTTGAATATATCTAGGTATTTCATGTTTTTCTTCTGTCATTAACATACTCCTATTGCTTAATAAGTTATACAAGTTTAAATTAAAAGATGATTTTATATATCAAATTTTATTAAATTAAATAGTAGTATGTGATTAATGATATAATATATTATTTATATTGTTATCCACTGTTTCAGGGGATTAGATGAATTTAGAAATAAAGATCTTGTCAATTATCTGTATAATTATGTGGGTTGTTTTAATCATCTTCTTATATGATACTTATGGAAAGATGATAAAAGAAATAATATTAAAATAATAATCAATTAGTAATATGATGAATTATTTATTTTTAATATTCATAATATATTAATATGAAAAAAACAGATTTTGATTTTGAATACTTTGACACTACAGCAGATATTGGTATTGATATAAAAAGTGACAACATGACCCATGCATATATAAATGCAGGTTTAGCAACTCTTAATCTTATTACAGATATTGATAAAATAAAACCAGTTACTATTAGAGATGTTGTTATAGAATCTGAGGATGAATATGGATTATTATATGATTGGGTTACAGAATTACTTATTTTATTAGATAGTGAAAACTTCATTGCATCAGAATATAATATTAGTATAGACCATGTAGAACAGGGTTATATCTTAAAAGGCACAATTTCTGGTGACATATATAATACTAATAAATATAATTATAAAACAGAAGTTAAGGCTATAACATATCATAAAATGGAAATTATTCAAGAAAATGATTTATATCATGTTAGATTTATTGTTGACTTATAAAAAAAAATAGGTGAGAGATACTTATTTTGATGCAAGTTCTCCCTGTTCTTGCATTTGGGATAATTCATCATAGAATTCATTCATTACTCTCTGGAATTTTGATCCTTCTGATGCAGAAACCCAGTCATGTTTAAATCTTCTTTGATCTATACCCATTTCATCAAGGATAAATCTGACTAGGTGTGCTCTTCTTCTCCATTTGTAGTTTCCTGCATCATAGTGACAATCTCCTAAGTGACATCCCCCTACAAATACTCCATCAGCTCCTTCGTGGAATGCTTTGAATATCATCTCAGGATTTATTCTACCAGAACACATTACTCTAATTATTCTAATACTTGGTGGATATGCCATCCTACTTGTTCCTGCATTATCTGCTCCACCATAACAACACCAATTACAACAAAAGCCTATAATTGTTAAATCTTCATCTGCCATTTTAATACACCCAGAATTTATTCTACTATTTCCTCTTTTTCTCCACTATACATCATAGGTTTATCTTCAGTTACACCTGAGATATATCCTGTTTCTTCTCTATATTTTAATTGTACTTTTTGGAAGATTTTTGATAATGGTATTTCCATTGGACATACATCTTCACATTGACCACAGTTTATACAGCTAAATGCCATGTGTCCCATTCTTATTGCATGTAGCATTAATGGGTCTGGTTCTGCAAATGGGTCTTCTTCATAGTATGGTTTTTCTAATGAACATACTTTACAATTACATACTGGGCATACATCTCTGCATCTGTAACATTTTAAGCATCTTGTGAATATTTCTGACATTTCATCAGGATATTCGTTTATTAATTGTTTTTTCTGTGTTTTCTTAGCCATCTTTATCATGATGTTTTCTACTTTTTTCCTGATTTTTATTTGTTTTTCAGATGCTTCTTTGGCTTCTATGTATCCATTGTCTATTGCATTCTGTATTAGTTGTTCTCCTTTTGGAGTGTTGATTTCTACAAAGGTGTATCCTTTACTGGATCCCCAGTTTCCACATGCTACATCCGCTTTTCGTGGTATTTTTAATTCACATCTTTGACAGTTTTCTCTTCGACCATAACCTTCATCTTCTAGGTCATCTATTTTCACTGATTTTTCTGTTCCGTCTGCTAATTCTACAATAAATTTTCCTTTATTTATCTCCTCGGATACTACTTCTTCAGGATTAATATCATAGAATAATTTAATCATTTTTTCAGCTACTATAGGTTGTACTGTTCCCCCACAGTTTAGTCCTATCATATATACATTATCTCTATTTATTCCACATCTTTTGATGATTTCATCTATAGCCATTGCATCACAGGGTTTTGTTGTTACTGCTATTTTTTCATCTTTAAGATGTCTTGCAATTATATCTGAAATCATAGTTGGAGCACAGTGAAGTGAACCTGCTGTTTCTATTAATTCATCAGGGTCAGTTGTGAATGTTGGTATACCATCGTATACATCTTTTTCTTTTTTTATGTTTAATACGCCTTCAACAGTATTTGATTCTAATAAGAATTTTAGAAGAGATGTTACTGCTCCACCATTTTCTGCTTTTTCTAATATTTCAGGATTTGTTGCTTTAACCTGTAAGTATTTCTCCATTTTTACCACCCTTATTATAATGCATTTTCTAGTTCATCAAATACCATTCGTATTGTTTTTAATTCATTTGTTTCATCTTGAATAGTATCTATGAATTCCTGAGTTTTTCCTTCATTATTAGTAAAGGAACCTTCTTGTTCATACCATGCACGTACTGGTATATTAACATCTGAATCCTGGAATAATTTCTTTGTAGTATTAACTGAAATAATTTTTTTATCTGCACCTATTTCTTTATCTACATATTCTGCAGGATTTTCATCAACTAGTATTAGTATATCAGAATTATTACATTTCTCTACCAGATCATGTATTGTAGAAGGCGTTGTTTTTTCTAATACTGAAAAACTATTAGGATGATTTAGTACAGGTAATATTTTTATATTATTTTCTTTTACAAAATCTACTAGTTCCTGATATTGTTTGTTTGAACTAACCTTGTTAACAACTATTATTGTGTTGTCGGTTAAGTCCTGTGATTTCACAGTATCCATAACTTCTGAGAATGCATCAAGATTGATAAATTCATCACTGTTGTATGCAGTTAAATTTTTATGGTTGTTAATATTAATTGTGTAACATCCATTCTCTTTTGCATGTATTATTCTACGTGCTATTAATGGATTGTTACGATATATATCTCCTATTGTAATTATCTTGTCTGCTTTTTCTACTTCTTCATAGGATGCTAATATATCTGAATCTATCTTTGAGAAGTTATATTCATAGGTTATCAGATTGTATTTTTGATTATTTGTGAAAGATATTATTTTATCTAAATCCTCATTATTTAATCTTCCTGAACAAATCACTGTTATTCTACTCTTGTCTGCTGAGTTTAGTAAATCTGTCACCTTGTTTAATATTGTCTCATAATCCTCAGATAATTCTTCTTTGTTGTTTTTGAAGAGTTCTATTGTATCTGTACAGTTGTTACAATTTCTTCCTTCGTTTATTTCGTGATTTTTATAGGCGTTTATTCCTACTATTGTATCATTTTTACTTATGATATTTAACCCACAGCCTACACTACATGTGGGACAAATTGTATGTTCAATTTTTAACATATTATTTCACCTTAAAAATATGTTATGATTTCATAATTCTAATGAATCAAATATTCTCAATATAAATGTTGTCCCTATTAATCATCACGAATTTTAAAGAACAAAGAAATTGTAATGATTAATAGTTATATATTTTGATATATGATTTAAACTATATAAACTATTCCTTAGCCTATATACAAAAATTAGAACTGAAAAAGCGTTTTTAATTAAAACACGGAAAAATAGCCCATTCAAGAATTCAAAATTAAAAGATATAGACAATTTAACAATAAAACAAATTATTAACTAGAAAAAAATAAACAATTTTTATATAAATTATAAAAAAATAACAAATATTCAAAATTAAAAATCTAAACAAAAAAATCAATACGATAACCAGATTATAAAAAAATAATAACTTTAGACAAATAAAACGAAAATCTAATAAAAAAATAATAATAACAATGAAAATAAAAAACATTATATAAGAAAGATGAAACAAGAAACATAAAACAAATAAAATAATTTAACCATAATATAAGAAAAAACAATAACAACTATAAAAAACAAAAAGAGTGAAAAACATGGTAGGAAAAGCCGATTTAGAAAAGATAAGAGACTGTGTATATGAAATACCTTCATCAGCTAGACATGATATGAGAGTTCCTGCAAGAATATATCTAGACGAGGACTCCATTAAAACAATAGAAGATGGAGCAATAGAACAAGTAGCAAACGTAGCATGTTTAGAAGGAATTCAAAGACGATCCATAGGATTACCAGACATACATTTCGGATACGGATTCAGTATCGGAGGTGTAGCAGCATTTGCAGAGACAAATGGTGTAATAAGTCCAGGAGGAGTTGGGTTTGATATAAACTGTGGAGTAAGACTATTAAAAACAAATCTAACAAAAGAAGACATACAACCACACATGAAAGACCTTGTAAATGAATTATTCAACAAAATACCATCAGGCCTTGGAAGTAATGGAATAAAACACTTAAAAGAATCAGAAATAGATGATGTTTTACAACTTGGGGCTAAATGGGCTATTGAAAATGGTTATGGATGGGAAGAAGATTTAAAATTCCTGGAAGAAAATGGATGTATGAAAAATGCAGACCCTGAAAAAGTAAGTACTAAAGCAAAAAGAAGAGGAATTCCCCAATTAGGATCACTTGGTAGTGGAAATCACTTCTTAGAGATACAAACAATAGATGATATTTACGACGAAGAAACTGCAAAAGCATACGGTGTAGAAAAAGACCAAGTAGTAGTACTAATACATACAGGTTCAAGAGGCTGTGGATACCAAATATGTGCTGATAATCTAAGAGATATGGATAAAACAGCAAAAAGATTAAAACTAAACTTACCAGATAGACAATTAGCATGCGCACCAATAGATTCAGATGAAGGACAAAATTATCTAAAAGCAATGGCAGCAGGAGCAAACTATGCA
>CACZOU010000017.1 GCA_902782945.1 uncultured Methanobacteriaceae archaeon | reverse complement strand
TTTATTTTAATATGCCGTGGTAGTTCAGTTGGGAGAACGCCAGACTGAAGATCTGGATGTCGCTGGTTCAAGTCCGGCCCACGGCATTACTAGTTTAATTTTTAGATTTTAATTATTTTATTGAATTCTTTTCAATCACTTTTTTTATTATTTTGTTTTTTTATCTTATTTTTTCTATAGGTGCATTCTATTAGGTACATTCTATTTTACTTAAATATTAATATCTTTTCAGAAATAATATTAATTAATTAAAATACATGAAGGTTTAATATTAATGATGAGTGAATTAGAAAAATTAAAAGCGGGATTAGATTACTGTTTTGATGATCCTGAAGTGGCTGCTATAAAAGATAATGCTATAAAACAATGTGCTAAATTTAATAGTATAGACCCAACAGATTATGATAAAAGAGAAGAATGTTTAAAGAAGATACTTGGATCTATGGGTGAAGATGTGTGTATAGTTACTAATTTTAATTGTGATAATGGTAAGAATATTCATATAGGATCACATTTTCTAGCAAACTATAACTTCACTGTTCTAGATATGGTGGATGTACATATTGGAGACAATGTAATGATAGGACCAAATGTACTTATAACTACTGTAGGTCATACATTATCACCAAAGGGAAGACGTGAAAAAATGGGAGTAACAAGTCCTGTTAATATTGGTAATGATGTATGGATTGGAGCTAATGTGGTTATACTACCTGGAGTTACAATTGGTAATAATGTAGTTATTGGAGCAGGAGCAGTAGTAACTAAGGATATTCCCGATAATTCACTAGCTGTGGGTGTTCCAGCAAGAGTTATAAAATCTATTGAAAATGATTTATAAAATAGATTTCCTTTATTTATTCAGATGTTAATTTATTTTATAGTATTTTATTAAGTATTCACTTAATAGTTATCTGCTATTTTTTGATATTTTATTTCATACTTTTTTTGTTTATTTATCTTTCTATTTTTTTTAGAAGTAGGATTTGGATTATTCTTATTTTATTTTTTTCTTTTATTATCCGGGTAGTTATTCTTTTATTTTCTGTTTTATGGATAGGTTTTTTATTTATATGGCTTGGTCTATATATTGCATGGTTTTTTTGGGTGTTGTCATCTACCATTTATATTGTTTGTTCTTGTTTTGTGTTATTGGGTCTTATTTTCTTATTTTCATTATCTTTTCTTGTTTTGTTATTTTGTATAATATTTTCATGGTTTTATTATAATATTTTCATTTATTTTTTATTTTAATCTTTATCCATTTTTGTATTATTTTTCATTTTCATGACGTGTTTCTTATACTTTTTTTTATTTATTATAATTTATTATAATTATAATTAGTATGTTTTATAGAATAGTATATGTTATTCATGGATTCTTTTTCATGTAATAACTGCCTGGTACGAGGGTTGCTCGGTGAGGAATGTTGGTAATCTACCTGTGATCTGGAGAGTTAGTAAACAGGCAATAATCTTATTTAAAAAAAAGGTTATATGTAGAGGGGTGTGGATGTTAATTCTAGTACTAGAATTTATCTAATATGTCTTTATATACACTTTTTAGTGGTTCTTCTGATTTTTCATATATTTTCTTAAGTATTAGTTCTGGTGTACTGTTTGCCAGGTAATTTATTTTTGGACTTCTATCTACTATTAGATTGTATTCTTTATCAAGTCCTTTTGCTTCTATACCATCGGTTCTTATTTTTATATTTTCGGTTCTTTTCAGTATTTCCGGTGCCATGTGTGTTACTATTACTGCGTAGGAGTTCTCGTCTTGTATGTGTTCTATGAATCCTATGATTATTTTCACTGCGGCTTCTAGTTCTGTTATTGATTCAAGTTCATCGATTAGTATTAGTTTTTTTTCTTTTCCTATTGTCACGGGTATGAATGATGTTAGGAATGTTTCGAATGCTCCGGCGTTTAGTGAGTGTTTTTTGGTAAAGTAGTGTACTTCATTGGTTTTGGGTATTGTTGCTTTTTCTGAGCATACTCCTAGTCCCATGTGTGTCATGATGGTATGTTGTCCTAGTGTTTCCAGTAGTGTTGTTTTTCCTCCACTGTTTGCACCGGTTAGCAGTATTATGTTATTGTCTTTGTCAAGGTGGTAGTTTATTTTCTGTATTGGGATGTTGTTTATTTTTTCTTGTTGTTTTAGTGATAGGTGTAGTGCTCCTTCTAGTTTGTATTCATCTCCTATTTCTGGTATTGTTAGGTCGTAGAATTTTGTGAAGCTTGCTAGTGTGAATTGGTAGTCGTAGTGTATTAGTTCTATTGTTTCGTCTTCGATTTGTTTTTCATATTTTTCTAGGATGTTACATGCTGTCAGTTCTTGTTCGTATTCTTTTAGATGGATGTTTGCTATTGTTTTTTCCTGTATTCTTCTTACTTCATTGTAATCTATTTCTAGGGGATATTTAATTATGAATGGATCAAATAGTAATCCTGTCTTGTTTCCTAGTTTTTCTCTTGCCTCGCCTAGTACGTCATTGAATATGGTCATTATTTTTGGTGGTAGGTTTCCGTCATGGTTTAGTAGTTGTAGCACTTCATCTCCTTCTAGTTCTATATTTTTTATCTGCTGGTTTATTGTGTCATTTGCATGGTCTTTGATTTCTTCTATTGTTTCATCTAGTGCTATTTTGTTCTTGTTTTCTATTTTTATGTTGTCTAGAACATCCAGTACTTCGTCGATGCATGTTTCTAGTCCGAGGTATTGTCTTAGCTGGCATACATTTTCTAGTGTGTCTCTGTTTTGTTTGAAGTATTCTAGTAGTATGTTCGGTTGTATTTCATGGTCTGGACTGCTATTGCTTATGGTTACAATATTTGTCGCATCCCCAGGGTCCATGTTGAAGTCGTTGTATAAGTATACTATGAATTCATATTCATTGAAATTCACATTATCTTTCAATGGGTATATGTTTGTGTATCTGTCAAATCCCTTTTTTATCAATGACAGATAATCATCATAGTCTTCACATACTATTGCGTATTCATCATGGAATTTTGGTCTTATATTCTTGTTTAGCGGATGTATTTTTTCATATAATGCACGTATATAATGGTAGTCTAATTCCTGTCTATGGTCTAGTGTGTCCTGTATCAGTTGGTTTGTCTGTTTTATCTTATTGTAATCAGTTGTTGGTGTTAGAAGCAGTACTCTGTTTCTGGCATAATCAGTATTTGCAAATTCAAGTATTCTTTTTATTATATCATTATATAGGTTCTGTGACTGTTCTGTTTTTAGAAATTCATCTTCCCTGTATCCATGAATATATCTTACTATTTCTAATGCTTTCTTCTGACTAAGTCCTGATATACTCATTAACTTGTCAATATCATAATTTTTTATTGATTCTATGAAGTTGTCATATGAGCCGTAGGTTTGTATTATCTTGTTGATTATCTTACTGCCTATACCTTTTATTTCATCTATCTGTTCTATGAATAATCCCCCCGCATATTCCATGTTTATTATATTAATACTCTTTTAGCAGCACATGACTGGAGTATAATATATTATTAATTATTAAAAAGATATCTATTATTGTTATGTTAGTTGTTACTATCATAAATTTTTATATGAATTTTTTCCATATTGTATTAGAGAATTTATGATATTAGTAATAATTAATATGAATAAGTAATTAGGAATTGTTATTTTGGATTTTATTATTTATATTATTTTATTATTAATTGGAGGATGCTTCGGGGGTCTTATGGCTGGTCTTCTAGGTATTGGCGGTGGTATAATTCTTACACCTATACAGTACTTCCTACTGTTATCTATGGGTGTGGATGCAAGCACTGCTCTGCCAGTATCATTTGCAACAAGTCTTGCAGTAATATTTGTAACTATGCTTAGAAGTTCCCGGGAGCACTACAGGAATGGTTTTGTAGAAACAAGATTTATTAAAATCATAATGGTCCTAGGATTCATTGGTGCAATTTGTGGTGCATTTATTTCTACTCATATTAATGTCAGAATACTGGAGATACTATTTGGATTAATGTGTATCATCGCTGCTATCAACATGATTCTGATCAAGTATCCTGATAATGATGATAATATCAGTACAAGTAAGTTAGCACATGGACTTCTTGGTCTAGTTGCAGGATTACTCTGCGGATTACTTGGTGTCGGTGGCGGAATTATCATGATTCCAATATTAACCATAGTATTAAAATATCCTACACATAAGGCAATCGGTACCAGTTCTGCATCAATTATCACAACTAGTCTTGGTGGATTAATAGCATACATCATACTAGGATGGAATGTTCCAGGCTTGCCTGCATATTCACTTGGATATGTTAACCTTATACAATTCGTATTCTTAACAATCACAAGTACTATTATTGCAGGATATGCTGCTAACTGGTCAAAGAAAATAGATCCACGTATACTAAAGGCAATGCACATAGTTCTTGTAGTATATATTGGAGTTAAAATGCTTGGAATAATATAAAAAAAATTTAAGTAAAAAAGAGATTGGGTGAGGAGAAATCAGTGGTGAATGTATTTAATTATAAAATACATCTTCAATTTAATCTTTTTTATAAACTCCTCTTGTGAAGTTACCTGTATAATATTCACGGTCTTCACTTAATTCTAGTTCTGCAAATTCATTATTTCTAATTTTATCATAATAGTTAAGTATATTCAAGATATCCTTATTATTAAAGAATCGTGCATCTATACTGAGACATTGAACACCCGTGCTATCTAGTTTTCTAGTAAGTTCACCTATGTTAAGTATCCTGTAGTCATAGATGTGACTATGATTATAGCAATCCATCACTAGTCTGAACCGGTTATCTCTTTTATCAATTAAGTAATAATACTTGCTTGCATCATCCCTTATGAGTTTTTCAAAGTTATCCTCACTAAGCATTAACTGAACATTTCCAAATACAAAGTATTCAAGCTCAGTTCTATCTGAAGATAATAATTCCACATCACTAACTGATAATTCATTTGAAACAACCAATCTCTTAAATCCGGGATCTTCTCCTAACTTTTTAATAGAATAATTATTATAAATGTTTAAATTATTTCCGTATACTGTGCCGTTTAACATTGAAGCAACACCAATATTATCAGTCTGCACACTGATATTAATATCCTCTATTTCCAGTTTTAGCATAATCTCTGCAATGTGAGGTATGTCCTTGTCTAGCAGTAGCTGTGGTAGAACTAGCACTATGTTCTTTGAAGTCTTAGAAGATAACTCTACTATGTCATCATATATATTTTTACAGTATTCATCAATTGATTTATACTTAAAACTTGCATCATAGTATATTGTGTCAATATAATCATAATCTTCTATGATTTCAGCCATACTGGTATCGTCTATGTAGATATTCCATGTTTTATCACTCGTGTTTCTTGTCCTGGTAGTGTAGTGATTTTCTTTGAATGATTCTATATTTTGTCTTGTTGCTTCTATCTTATTTTTGTTGGGAGTGTATGTTTTCTGTATTATCTTCTCCACTGTTTGTAATAGTTCTCTTCGTATGTTGTTTATTGCTGATATTGGCATGAACAGGTCTTCTCTGAAGTTAGTATATGTTATATTATTTATTGTATAGTTGGTGTTTCCTGTTTTTCTTAGTTGTTTGTTTAAGTTTTCCTTTGTCACAGGCTTCTTTGTTGCTTTTTCAAATGTTTCTTTACTTGTATAATTCACTGGTTTTCTGAGCATGTCACTAATACAATTAACTACAAGATGCATCTCATTATTAACAGAGATTTCAAGGTCAAGACCTATTTTATGAACATGTTTTTCATGAATTATCCTGTTAGTAGTGTCACGTAAATATTTTGAATATGTGATATAGACCATGGCATCCTCATCAACATGAATATTCTTATTAGCCCTGATAGTAATCTTATTCTTTGACTGTGAAAGAATCTTACTTACATACATACCACAGCTTTCACCATCCAATTCAAACTTAAGACCGTCACCATTAACAATACGGGTAGGATAACGACGATTACCAAACTTAATAGTTATACTATCACCATTAACCTTAATCACACGGCCAATAGGATAACCCTGATTACCGGAACGTTGTCTGCCAACAACATCATCAGGCTGACATCCAGAAATATAACCTTCAGTTAAACCCCTATTAAATGCAAGATTAAGCAGTAGAAAATCCTCGTCACTAGCATTGCCATTAACAGCATTCATATATGCATAAGTGCTGCTGCTGACATATTCTCTGGATTTCATCCGGCCTTCAATCTTAATACAATCCACGCCGGCATCCACTATATCCTTAACATTCTTATAAGTACATAGATCCTTAGTGCTTAACAGGTAATTACTGTCACTAAGATGAGTATAATAATCATCCTCTAACCTGTAACGCATACGGCAAGGCTGAGCACATAAACCGCGATTACCACTACGGCCACCTAGAAATGAAGACATAAGACACTGACCAGAATAACAATAACATAAAGCACCATGACCAAATACTTCAATACTGATACTATGATGATACTCATGTAACCTGTCAATAATAGACTTGATATGAGTTAATGGAACTTCCCTTGAAATATTGGCATTACTGTATCCGTTCATACTCAGCCATCGGGTAAATGAATAATCATAAATAGTCATCTGAGTAGAAGCATGTAACTCCAAGTCAGGAATTAACTTGCTAATAACTGATGCAAGACCAATATCCTGGACAATCACAGCATCAGCACCATGACTGTACAGGAAAAACACGTAATCAATAACATCATCCATTTCAGATTCAAGAATGGAAATATTAACAGTTACAAACACCTTAACATTATATTTATGACAGAAGTTAATAGCATTAACAATACCATCATAATCAAAATTATCTGCAAAATCACGGGCACCATAACGTGTACCAGACAGGTAAACATAATCAGCACCACTATACACAGCTGCAGGTAAAACATCCTTAGAACCTACAGGTGCAAGAATCTTACAATTATTACTACTACTATTCAAACCAGTTATTCCTCCTCTAAATAAAAAATCATTAATATTATATCTTAACTTAATCATTATTAATAGAATAAGATACTATAAATATAAACATAAAAAGATAATGGGTGAGCATGATAATATGTACATAGTTCTAGAAGGAATAGATGGAGCAGGAAAATCAACACAGACAGAGCTGCTAAGACAATGGCTAGAAAAACAGGGATATAATACAAAAACAATAGTAGAACCAACAGATTCAAGTATTGGCCGGTTAATAAGAAATGAATTAAAAAAACCCGAATCAACAGAGGATATAAATCAGCAAATGTTAGCACTACTATTTGCAGCAGACCGTTTAACACTAAAACAGGAAATACTTGAATCCAAGTCAACAGAAAAGATAATCTTAAGTGACAGATCATTCTATTCAAGCATATGCTACCAAAATAATCAGTCAATAGAACCGGAATGGGTTTACCTTATAAATAAATATACACCAAAACCAGATTTAACAATAATATTAGATCTTGATGAAAAAGAGGCACTTAAACGCTGTGACAGGGAAGAAGTATTTGAAGAACTATCTTTTCTGACAACAACAAGAAAAAACTATCAGAAACTACTTACAACAGAAGATAATATTATCATGATAGATGCAGCACCATCACTAGAAGAAGTACAAAAAGCTATACAAGAAAAAATAAAAGAAAAACTACTATAAAATAGATTGGTGGTTAGTGAAGGATAAATCTAGAAATCTAGACGTTCCTTCATTAAATCAACAAGATAATTAACAGCATCATTAATATCATATAATGTTCCATGGAATTGTGGACCATCATCTGATTGTTTAAGTTCTATGTTAAACTTGTCAACAGTCTCCTTGATTTCACTAACAGTAGGGCCTGGTGGCAGGGTAACATCAACAACATGCTTAGAAGCACGGCGTAAATCCTCAAGTTCACCCTCAAATAATAATAGACCCTTATCAGTCTGGAGCATGTTAAGATGATACTCTGTTATCATATCATCAACTTGTCTTGGCTGCATTCCAGATAAAACTCTCATTGTATGTTTAGCACACATATATAATCACTTCCAAAAAAATCTAATTCTCTTTTATAAGTTTTAGTGTGTTTCCATGTATTCACGTGCAGGAGCAAATTTCTCTATTAAATATTTACTAACTGAATTTTTTAAGTCCATTGGATGTAAATTCTCATTACTATAAACATCTAGTAATTCTTCCTCTGTTAATTCAAGATTTCCACCAAATTTCTCTGGTCTTTCAATTAACATCTTTTCATGTTCATCAAATATGTAGTAATGAGCCATTTCAAGAACAGGGTTATCTTCAACTACTCCTGTAGGACAGAAACTCTTATTAATCTTATTCTTTATATCTTTAGGAGAATCATCAATTGCTATGAAGTTTCCTTTACTACTGGACATTTTATCTGACCCATCTGTTCCATGAATTAATGGTATATGAATACATACAGGTGCTTTATATCCTAGTTTTGGAAGAATTTCACGTGCTAACATGTGTATTTTTCTCTGTTCCATTCCACCTACAGCTACATCAACATTTAAATCATCCATATCTATTACCTGCATTATAGGATATAATGATTCAGCAACGTTATGTGTTTCACCACGTGATACCTGAGCCATACTTCTCTGTGATCTTTGTATAGTTGTTAGTGTTGCTGCTTTGAATACTTTCTCCATGTATTCCATGGTTATACGGTCTGATCCCATGATAAATTCTGTATCATCACTTAATCCTAGTGCTTTGAAACATTTAATATTATAATCAGCTGTTTTTTGTAATTCTTTTAATGTACCTTTACCATTAAGGTATGCGTGTAGGTTTGCTACGAATATTTTTATCTTAAATCCTGCATCCTGTAATGCTTTCATTCTTTTTATTGTTAAAGCATGTCCTAGATGTATTTTACCTGATGGTTCAAAGCCCACATATGCTATTTTCTCATCTTTTTGAAGTACTTCCTTTAATTCTTCTACTTCAATTACTTCTGCAGTGTTTTCTGTAATCTTTGCAATAGTTGCGTCTATATCCATTAACTCTCCTCCAAATATTCATGTTAGTAAAATCATAATTTGATATAATTCTTTTTTTATGATATATTATATTACTATATATGTTTTATTCTTTATTTTTATGACGTTTATTTCCTGACCAATTTCAAGATTATTCATGTTATCTGTTTTCTGTAAATCCACAGTCATATACGTGTCAGGGTCAAGTACCTGTATCTCAGTTGGTGTGATATTAGTTATGGTTGTCAGTCTTAAATCATCCATAGTAGCCACTTTGTTAACATTATCATATTCCTTCCATGTTAATGATTCTGTTTTACCATTGTCCAGGTTTGTACCAGAGAATTTATGACTTCCAATTTTCTCTATCTTAATAATTTTATCTTTATATTCTATGAAGTCATCCCTATGGAATGATGGTAATCTTACAGATATCCATGACCTGTATAGGTCTCTGCTTTTACTTTTATCATGACCTACAAGTTTTCTGGATTCTGTTATTAATCCGCCATACTGTTTTTGCATGTTTACAGCTATCTTATGAGCAGCATTATATGATCCAATATGATAATCCACACCCTCTTTTAGCACAATTCTTTCTGTTACATATGCTAATTTATTTGTTTTACAAATTCTCTGTATTTCACTTGATATGAATTTATCAGCATCATTTATTTCAGTATCCTCTAGTTTTCTATCATCTGCTCGTAATTGGATTACTGCCTCATAATAACCAGAATAAAATTTACTGCAATCAGGACATACTCCACGTTCCACCTTCACTTCTATTGGGTATTCCTTTTCTATTCTGGTATCCAGTATATCTCCTGATACATGGAGTACACATTCATATACTGTTCCCCTGTTATTGGTTATTTCTGTGAACATTTCAACATTTTCTAGCTTATCATTTATTGTAATATCTTTCTGGATAGCATCATTAATTATTTCATCATCATAATATCCTGCCTGAATCCATTTATTATTCTTAAATGTTGCACCACAATGTGAACATACAGTAAATGTAGTATATTCTGGTAGTTCCACTAGTTTGAATTCTTTTAGATAACAGCTTTTACATAATCCGTCATATAATTTCTCTTCACTGTTACATAATATACAAAACATTTAATCACTTGTTGAATTAATTATTTTTCTTTCTAAAAATTTAATATTATTATAATAAGTTAGTTCTTTCTCTTCTTTGGGTTAATAATTGTAAAATAAAAAAAAATAGTATAATATAGATGATATTACATCTAGATTATAATGATTTGAGTGGTGCTCTAGCTCCACATGCACTACATTTTAATATGTCAACACGGTCTTCACGTATGATAACAGTATCAGGTCTGTTACATTCATGACACATTACAAAGTCGTCAACATATTCTTTTATACGATCATTGATTACGTAGTGTGTAAATTTACCCTGGAGTATTGCACGGTTTCCTTCTACATTACCAGATGTACCTAATTCTCTTAATAAGTATTTAAGTACATGCTGTGGGTCTCTGTTTAATGTTCTTGAAACATCACCGAAGTTTTTGATAATGGTACGGTTTCCCTGAATAACAGAGTATCCTTTAGGTACTTTGAATCTTTTTGCTTCAAATATTTTATCTGGTAATTGTTCATATGCTTTGTCTAATAATTCTTCATATTCCCTAAATTCTGGGTCAGTTTTCTTATTGTTACCTTTTTTAGCCATCTAAGACTACCCTCCTTTTAATCTTGTATCCTTAAATTAATGTTATAAAACTACATCATCATGAATAATTTATTTTTTTATTATTTAATTATACAGTATACTATAATATTTATAAAACCTTATTAATTAATTTTTACAATTTTTTTTAAGCTATTTTATAGTGGTCAGATGTAGGTTCATAAATTACTCCTTTACTCTTGAGCATATTTATTATTTCATCAGCCTTAATTTCACCAATATTATATTTATCAGATAGTTCGGCATATACAATGTTTTTAGGAGCATTACCCTCATACTCATCACTTAAATCTCTAATAACTTCTGTTATTATGTTAATTTTATCTCTTTCAGAGTGTGATGTTCTTCCTTCAACTTTATCTATGTCTACTTTACCAGTATCTGGATCATAACCTACCTGTTTCATACAATCTTCTTGTAGTTTAATTGCTCTTTCAGCATCCTCTTTTAATACTTCATTACTTAATCGTATACGTGCACTGGCCTCTGATAAACGTACAAGTGCTTCTAGCTGACGAGCTGTAATTGGTACTGGTGCATCTTCATCTATTGCTCCACTACGCATGGTTACATAGAAGTCCTGTAATACTTTTGCTGCTTCATTAGTTAGTGTTGGATGTACATTTCTACGAGCATATGCAATGTATTTACGTAGTAATTCAGGTTCTATTGCATATGGAACAGTGTTTTCCTGGTGTATCTTTAGAATGTGTCCTGCTAGTTTATGGTCTCTTTCAGCATTAGGTTTATCTTCAATAATGAATATTAAGTCGAAACGTGATAAGATAGGTGATGGTAGGTCTATTTGTTCTGCTACAGATTTATATCGGTCAAATCTACCAAATTTAGGGTTTGCTGCAGCTAATACACTACAACGACTGTTAAGTGTAGCCATGATTCCTGCTTTAGCAATAGATATTGTCTGTTGTTCTAGAGCTTCGTGTATTGCTGAACGGTCCTCTTCACGCATTTTATCTAATTCGTCTACACATACATTACCTTTATCTCCCAGTACAAGTGCACCTGCTTCCAGGCTCCATCCTCCTAGGTCGTCACGTACTGCTGCTGCGGTAAGTCCTACACCACTAGTACCTTTACCACTAGTGTATATACCACGAGGTGCAAGTTTAGATACATATTTTAGTATCTGAGACTTACCAATACCTGGATCTCCAACAATTAGTATATGCATATCTCCTCTTATACGTGTTTTATCTTCTAATTCTTTTGCAGTACCACCAAATAATTGGAATGCTATAGCTTCTTTTACTTCATAGTATCCCTGAATGGATGGTGCAGTTGAATCAATAATTTTCTCGTATATGTCTGGAGATTTTGCTAGTTTAAGTATTTCTTCCTCGTCTTCTTCGTCAATATGTAGCTCCTCGAATTCCTGTTCTAATGGTTCAATATAATTACCATAGATGTAATTATTAAATCTCTTAGTTCTTTCGTCACGTGCAGTTTTTAAGATTCCTGTTACTCTGACTTTGTCTCCAGGAGCTAGTGTGTCAACCATGTCATCTTCTAATATGATGTTTATTTGTCTTGGCTGGTCTCCACCTGATAAGTTTTCAAGAGGTTCTTGTAGTTTTACGGTCTGAGTATCCATGTATCTGGATTCATCTTGTATTAGTTTGAATGATCGTCCACCACATTCCTGACAGACTGCGGGTTCATGGATAATATTGGTTTTTTGTTCTACTTCATGTATTCTCATACAACTTCTACATTCAAAAACAGCAGTCATTATTCGTGGATGTATTTCATCAGTTTTACGTACTATACCATCTACTGTAATGAATTTTCCTATGTATTCACTACGTAGATATCGTAATGGTACATTGTTACGCACATTTTTAAATCTTACATTTAGTTGTGCATTTTTTCGTTGCGGGTCTATGTTTACAATAGATTTACTAGCTGCTTCGAGTGTTTCCGTAGGTTTTTCTATTAATAAATCAGCACTGTCCGGGTCGAACATTTCAAGTTCGTTGTAATCGATAACTACTGATTTTTCCTCTGGATATTTGTCTAGCACAGCAAATACTTCATCTTTACAACGAGTACTGAAGAATTCTTCCAGTTTTACTGTTGATGATGCAGATGAATTTCTACTATTTTCTGCTATCGGTGTCATATGATATACTTTATAAATTTCATGTTTTTTATATATTGGTCAGAATATTTTTCATGATATAATATTATATATGAAATTTAATGATATTCAAAGGGATATTGATTTTTTTAAATTAAATATGATATAAATATTAATAGTCTGAATTAGAAAAATAGTATAAGATATATAAGTATATTATAATATTATAGAATACTTATAGCGGGTAAAATTTTTTTATCAGAGGATTCACATGAAACGATCAAGGTTAAAATTATTCAAAACTACCTCTTTAACGATTTCTTTAATTGGAGTTATTCTGATTTTATTAACAGTGGTGGTAGCTGGTTACGTACTTGTTTCAGATTTAACAAATTCTGTTTCAAATACTGTTAGCACTGGTTCATCATATGATAATTTAACTCAGTTAAAATCAGAATATGCTAATGTTTCACAGCAATACTCTAAATTAGATGAACAGTTAGGTACAACTCCTGATGCTAATGTCAAATCAACATTTAATAATGGTAAATTAAAATTATCTGAGGTTAATTCGACATTAGGTTCAGCACAGAGTGATATTGAAGCTGGTGAACCTGATGATAAGGTCAATAATGAGTTGAATCAGGCAAGAAACGAGCTTCATGAAGCAGAGGGAATTTATAATAATATAACTGCTAATAGGTAGTTATATTATATTTTCCCTTATCAAAAAAATCTTTTTTTTATTATTTATTTTATTTTAAAAACTAGTTTTTGTTACTACCCTTAAATCCACGAGCAATAACATACATTTCAGCACTACGTTTTCTAGAAGAATTTGGCTTTGTTGTTTTAACAGTTTTAAACTGCTTTTTTAATGTCTTTATTAAGTCCTGATATGCTTCTCCTTGGAATGCTTTCATAATAAGATTACCGTTATTTTTAAGTATATTATTACTAATTTTAATCACAGCCATTGCAAGGTCATATGCTCTGAAATTATCAATATCCTTAATTCCTGTTAGTTTTGGTGAAGCATCAGATAATATTACATCTGCTTTACCATCAATGATTTCCATAATCATTTCCTGTATTTCAGGTGTTGTGAAATCTCCTTTTACTCCAGTATATGCTTCATGGTCTATTGGTTTAATATATTCAAGGTCTACACTAATAATTTGGCCCTTGCCTTCTTCTCCAATAACCTCAGCTACAACTTGACTCCATCCACCAGGAGCAGCACCTAAATCCACTACATTATAATCAGGTTTTAATAATTTATATTTCTTATCTAACTGTTTTAGTTTATAAGAAGCTCTTGAACGATAATTCTGCTTCTTTGCTAATTTATAGTAGTGTTCTTTATCATGTTTTGCTTTCCAACGACTCATAATAATCATTCTCCATTAATTTTAGTGATTAAATTGTGTGAAATCTAAAGCCTTACAGGTGGGTTTCCCAATTTTCACAATCTCTGCTTCAACATCTGACCTCTCAATTTTTAGTAACATTACAGTAGGATCAGTTAAACGTGGCTGTGTAGGACTTCCAGGATTTAATAATAATACATCATCCATTTTTTCAATCATTGCCTGATGTGTATGACCAGTAATTAGGATATCAACATCTAATTCCTTAGCAATATAATATAATTGTTGAGTATCACCCTTAGGATATACAACTCCATGAGCTAATCCAATTCTGACATTTTCTACTTCTATCACTTCTCTTTCATTAAGTCCTAAATTAGGGTCACAATTACCATATACTGCTGTAACTGGTGCAATTTCTTCTAATGATTTGATAACATCTAGTGATTCGATGTCACCTGCATGTAATATCATATCTACATTTTTAAATACATCAAATACTTTTTTAGGAATTTTTGAAGACCTGGCAGGTATATGTGTATCTGATATAACGCCTATTATCATAAATATCTCCTAACAATTTATTTTTAAATAGTCTATTATACAATCCAATTTTTATATTATTGATTCTAATAAAATATTTAACTATTCTTAATTATCAACTTTATGAAAATCAACTAAATTATATATAACTAGTGAAATATCATTTTATATAATAGAAAAGATTTAACATATACTCATAATTCTTAGTTTCATATAAGGGTAATTCAAGAAAAACGAGATATGATACTAGAAATAGGGGTTGAGAAATAATATGAATGAATTAATAATATGTGAAAAGCCTAAGGTAGCTGAGAAAGTTGCAAAAGCTTTATCTGATTCACCTGTTAAAAATTCTTACAAGAGAGTACCATATTATGAGATTGTAAAAGATAATGGAGAAAAGACAACAGTACTATCCGCTGTAGGACACTTGTTTTCTCTAAAAGCAACAAATAAAAAGGATAAAAGATTATTTGATGTAGAATGGGTACCATTAAGTGAAACAGATAAATCAAAAAAATATGTGAAAAACTACATAGACACTATAAAAAAATTTTCAAAAGATGCAGACCGATTCATACATGCATGCGATTATGATACAGAAGGAACACTGATAGGATACAATGCCTTAAGATATATTTGTGGTAAAGACAGTATTGATAAATCATTCAGAATGAAATTCTCTGCACTAACAAAAAAAGACCTGATAAAATCATACTCTGAGGCATATCCTCTGAAAAATGATGAAAAATGGGCAGATAGTGGAGAAGCTAGACACGTACTAGACTTCCTATTTGGTGTAAACATATCAAAAGCAATGACTGATTCAGTACTAGCAGTAACTAAGAGATATGTACAATTATCAGCAGGAAGAGTACAAACACCAACACTAGCAATACTCACAGAAAGAGAAAAAGAAATACAGAAATTTGTACCAGAACCATACTGGCTAATAAAAGCAAAAATCCAGAAAAGAATAATAGCAGACCATAAAAAAGGTAAAATCTTCGATAAAAAAGAAGTAGATAAAATCTTAGCAAACTGCAAAGGAAAAGATGCAAAAGTAACAAAAATCACCACAAGAAAATCTAAAAAAGGATTACCAGTACCATTCGAGCTAGGAACACTACAATCAGAGGCATATGCACAATTCGGATTCACACCAAGAAAAACACAGCAAATAGCACAGAACTTATATGTGGAAGGATACACATCATATCCAAGAACATCATCCCAGAAATTACCGGAATCACTAGGACTACCAAACATACTAAATCAACTAGCAAAAAACCCTAAATACAAAGATAAAATTTCACAACTAAAAGAACCATTAAAACCAAATGAAGGTAAAAAAACAGATGAAGCACACCCTGCTATACATCCAACAGGAACATTACCAAAAGATATATCAGCAGATTACCAGAAAATATACGACTTAATCACATACAGATTTATAAGCTTATTTGGAGAACCAGCAGAACTAGAATCAATAAAAGTAGATCTGGATATAGGGGAAGAACCATTCACATTCTCAAGACAAAGAATATCCAAGGAAGGATGGTTAAGTCTTGATCCATACCAATACAAGAAAGTAAAAAATGAGGAATTCCCAGATATATCTGAAGGAGAAACCACAAAGGCAAAAGTAAAAAGTGAAGAAAAAGAAACTAAACCACCAGCAAGATATAATCAAGCATCAATTATCAGAGAACTAGAAAAACGTGGTCTAGGAACAAAGTCAACCAGAGCAAACATAGTATCAATATTATACACTAGAAAATATGTTGAAGGTAAAAAGATAGAAGTCAGTCAACTAGGCGAACAAATAATTGATACACTAGAAAAATATTCTGAAAGAATAACTAGTGAACAAATGACCCGTGAATTTGAGATTGATTTAGACAAAATTAAGAAAAATGAATTAACAGAACAAGATGTAATTGATGATGCAAAATCAGAATTAACAGGTATTCTTGACAAAGTAGATGAAAATAAGGAAAATATCGGTAAAGAATTATATGGTGCTTATGAACAAAGCCGTATAGTCGGAGAGTGTAGCTGTGGCGGAAACCTAATTATAATCTCATCACCAAGAGGCGGAAAATTTGTAGGATGCTCTAATTATCCAAAATGTAAGAAAACATATTCTTTACCAGCAGGAGCTAATGTACTTAAAACAAAATGTGAAAAATGTGGACTTCCATTAATATCCTACGGAAAACCAAGACAAAGGGCATGTCTCGACTTTGAATGTGCTAATGGTGGTAAAAAATCTAGTAATGACATTGTAGGTAAATGCCCAGAATGTGGTAATGATCTCATAAAAAGAATGGGAAGATATGGCGAATTTATCGGATGTACCGGTTTCCCAAAATGCAGATTCACATCATCAATAGCTGACTTTGAAAAAGCACAAACAGATACTGAAAAAACAGAGGCTAAATAGGCCCTGTAAATTACCTAACATCCAACCCCCTTTTTCTATTTTCTATTTTTTTTATTCATTTTTTGAAATATTATTATATAATTCCTTTAATATTAGAAGTGTACCCTCTTTATTTAGATGTTTATCATCAGTTTGTTGCTGTGATGAATATATACATGCAGGACAGCCTGATTCACATTCACAGTCTCTTACTAATTCATAAGACATTTTAATAATATCTTTAAATAATTTATATGCCTTTTTAGTTAATCCAACACCATCCTCAAATCCATCATATATGAATATCGTTGCGTTTAAGGTGTCTTCATGCATATTTTTTGTAACACCGCCTAAATCATAAGTATCACACATTACATGATAAGGAGTTACTGATAACATAACATTAGCCACGCCCTGTAAGCAGCCCATAAATGCGTCTTCAAATTTAGTGTCAGTGTTAAGTGTTTCTTTTACTTTTTCTCTTATTTCAAATGGTATTGTAAACCATAATCCCTTAGTTTTGAAGTTTAATGGGGGTAGGTTTAATTTTTTGGATGATGTGATTTTACTGAATTTTATGACATTATATCTATCATATTTCTCTGTTACATTAAGTCTACCATAGCTTAGTTTAATGTTATTTATAGTGTTCTGTTGTTCTTCTTTAATTATCTTCACATCAACTTCTTTTAATGCTTGAGTGTAATAATTAAGGTCTTTCTTTTTCACATATACTCGTTTTTTATGAATGTCTAATTCTTTGACAAGATATGTGTCACCATTATGTATTAATACAGCGTTTTCATGTGCTTCTCTGAATGCTTGTTTTTCACTCATTTCTTCTAGGAATGTACGTCCATTGAATACAGCATATTGCTCTGACCTTACATCGTTAAGGTTTAATTCAAGATTTGGTGTTTTATCTTGTTTTAATATTCTTTCATCATTGTAAATCCATTGATTGTTAGAATATTTTAGTATACCCTCTGTTTCAAGGTCACTTATTTCATCAATAACTATTCCTTCATCATCAAATCCGAAACTTTCTATTTCATTGAGTTTTAATGGTATTTCATATGCTGCACATTTCAGATGTTCTCTTAGTATTTGCTGATTGTTAAGGTCGATTATTGCATGTTCATGTGTCTTGTTAAAAAATCTTTCAGGATGTTTCATGAAGTATTGATCTAACGGATTCTGGAATGCTACCATTGTTATTAAAGCTTCCTGGTTTCGTCTTCCTGCACGTCCTGCTTGCTGCCATGTTGAGATTAATGTTCCAGGATATCCTGATATTATTACACTATCTAATGAACCAATATTTATTCCAAGTTCTAATGCATTTGTAGTTACGATTCCTTTTATTTTTCCTTCTTTCAGATTATCTTCAATCTTTTTTCTTTCTTCAACTGTGTATCCTGCACGGTATGCTGTTATCTTATTTGATAGTTCGGGCTGTTTTACTTCTAGTTCTTTTTTAGATCTTAAAGCTATAACTTCTGCCATTTTACGTGATATTTCAAAGCAGATTGTTTGTAAATCATTCTGTACATATGTGTTGAATAGTTTTAATGTGTCATTGTGGATTGATGGGTTTTTGGATTCAATTGCATATGGATTGAAGAACATGAAGTATTTCTTTCCGGAAGGTGATCCATTGTCATCAATTATTTTATAGCTAAGTCCTGTTAGTTTTTCACTAAATTCCATAGGATTTGCTAGCGTTGCTGTTGATATAATAAATTGTGGCTCTGAACCATAATATTTACAGATTCTTTTTAATCTTCTTATTAGAAATGCCATGTTTGACCCAAATACGCCACGGTACTGGTGTGCTTCATCTATTATTATGTATTTAATATTTTCAAAGAATCTTTGCCATTGTTCATGCCATGGTAGTATATAGTGTAGTTCGTATGGATTTGTTATAACTAGTCTTGATTTTCTTTTTATTTCTGGTCTCTTGGATTTTGGTGTGTCTCCGTCATACTTTGCGGGGTATATGTCTAGGTTACATTCATTATCTATACTTAATATGCTTTTTAACTGGTCGTTTGCTAATGCTTTTGTTGGATATATGTATAGTGCTGTGTCTTCTCTGTTATTAGTCAGGTCTTCTATTACTGGTAGTGTAAATGATAATGTTTTTCCACTTGCTGTTGGAGTAGTGATAACTACATTTTCTCCATTTCTGACATGTTTTAGTGCTTCGTATTGGTGAGTGTATAATTTTATGTTATGGTCGTTAAGATAATTTTCCAGAGGTTCGGGTAATTCTACCTGTTCAAGAGTGTATCTTGCTCGTCTTGCAGGTATTTCTTCTATATGTTCTATTCTGTCCCTGAACCATTTTTTATTTTGAAAATAAGTTAGTATGTCTTTTATCATTCTATTTAACTACCTTTTGTTTATTGTACTAGAAATTTATTAATTCATTTTGAAAATTTAATGTAAAAATTGTTCTATTATATTATATTTGATTTTATTATTTTAATAAATATAATTTTTCAGATTGTTAGATATTTTTTGATGTTAATCTATTTTTTTTAAAGGTATTGACACGCTTAATCTTTTATTAAGATTTCACTTACAGTTATTAATCAGAAGGAGTTATTAAACATTTTAAAATATGTATTATTTAGTTTTGTTATTTATTTTTTATTTTTCAATATTTTTATTAATTTTTTAATTTTAGTTTATTCTTTATAAATTTAAATATATCTTTAATCATAAACTTCTATAAGGATATTTTTTGATTGATATAAATAAACAATCTAAATTTATATTTAGTTAATATATTCTCGTTAGATACAGTTTATAATTTGATTTAACTAAAAATTATCAGTAAAACGAAGATTATCCTATTTTTTTTATCAAAATTGGAGGTAAAAAGGAGAATTATCACATGGACAATAAAAACTTAGTAAGAAAGATAGCGCCATTTATAATAGCAATATTACTAGTACTGGCCGTTTTTGCTGTTAGAGCAGAAACTATTAATCTCGGAGGAATAACCGATGAAAGTCAAAAGGCATTATATGAAGACGATAGTGGCATGCCTTATTTTACAGAGATAGACTCATATTATAACTATCGTTTAACAGAGAATTATTTAAACACGGGACATCTGGGAGATACAGTGGTTAATGATTCGGACTGGGATTCACTGTCTACGTCACCGAATGGTCGTGAAGCGGATTATCAACCAACCATAGTTGTATTAGCAGCAGCAGTTTATAATATTGTTAATATGTTTGGAAATGTATCATTAACTCAAGTTGCATTTTGGTTAGGCCCAATAATTGGATCATTAGCAGTACTACCAGCATACTTCATTGTAAGAAGAAGTACAGGTAATGAATGGGGTGCAATAGTTGCAGGTGTAATTGCAGGTGCGGCACCAGCATACTTCTCACACACATATGCAGGATTCTTTGATACAGATATGTTCAACGTATTGATACCATTGATGATTGCATTATTCTTAACAGAAAGTGTATATGCGAAAAAACCAGTATATAAAGTACTGTATTCAGTAATAGCAGCATTATTCCTAGCATTATTCTCTCTATCATGGAGTGGATACACTTACATGGTGTTATTAACATTTGGTACATTAATATTATACCTTCCAGCTTCCTATTTTATGGATAGACTGGATGGTAAAAAGATTCCGAATAATGTTCAATGGCTTAAAGATAATCCAGTAACAATACCCTTAGTAGTATTCATAGTATTATCATGTATATTACTATTAATTACTGTAGGAACAGGAACAATCGAATCCTTGATAAATGTTATAGGAATGTCAACAAGTCTTCAGAATGCTACTGCAGGTTCAGCATACCCTAACGTATATGTATCTGTAGGTGAGATGCAAGTTCCAGCAGTTATTGATGTAGCTAATCAATCAGGTGGATTATTCGCATTATTATTCGCAGTATTATGTATACCATTATTCATATATCTTTTAAGGAAAAAACCAAAAACCGAAAAGAAATCTGCTCAAAAAGTGGAGAAAACAAAAACTGATGTTTCTGATAAGAAAGTTAGAAACAAAAGATACACTCCTAAAACTAAAAAAGCAGAAGAAATGGTACAGCATGAACATGTATTTAGACCAGGTAAATTCGAATGGACACAACATGAAAAATATAATCAATTGTTCTTATTCCTATTAACATTATTCTGGATAATTGGTATTTCAATAATGTTAATGCAGGGTACAAGATTTATAGAACAGTTCGCAGTTCCAGTAGCATTATTATCAGGTCTATTTGTAGGATTCATTGTAAAATACATTGACCTTAAAACTGAAAAATACAGTTATGTTGCACTACTTGCAGCAATACTAGTATTATTAGCAGTGGTAAGTCCTGTTGTAGCTGACCATACAACAGCATCACAGGCAGTAGGCAGTACTGATGATAACATGTATAATACACTAACATGGGTAAAAGCTAACACACCTCAGGATACTGTATTAGCATCCTGGTGGGACTTTGGTCACCTATTCACAGCAGTAGCTGATCGTCAAGTAGTATTCGACGGAGGTTCACAGAACAACATGAGGGCCTATTGGATAGGTAATGCTCTGCAGACGCATAATGAAAACTTATCTGCAGGTATACTAAGAATGTTAGCAAACAGTGGTGAAGATGCATCTAACACATTAGATTTATACACTAACGATACAAGTAAATCAGTAGAAATATTAAATGCGATATTACCAATGGACAGAACACAGGCAAATGCAGCACTAATAGGAACATATGGATTAAATCAGCAGCAAGCAAACTCAGTACTGGATTTAACTCATCCAGCACATACAAAACCAATAAACTTAATCCTAAGTTCAGATATGCTTTCAAAAGCAGCATGGTGGTCATACTTTGGTACATGGAACTTCACAAGTGAAAATTCCACACACTACTCATACTATCCAGCACAAAGTTCTACAGAGAATGTAAATGGTCAACCATTCACAATGGGAATGGAAAATGGAGTAATTGGAGTAGGGTCAACAAGTAATGATACCAATAGTACACCAATGACCTTTGCATACGTGGACCAAACAAAATTAAACAAATCATTAAACATGTCTACAGCAGAAGACAAACAACGTATGGCTAAAGAGTTAAGTGACGGAACAGGTAATGAATTGATTAAACCACATAAAATAATTTATATAAGTGGTAATCAATTATCTGAAAGAATTGTTAACAATAACAGTAACATGTCAATAATGGCTATGCAACAAGATGATGGTTCATACTTCACAATATTATTTGACTCATATCTTGAAGATTCAGTCTTCACAAAATTATACCTAGAAGGTGGAATGAACACCACTAGATTTAACATGACTCACTCAGAGCCAGGTATAAGTGTATGGGATGTATATGAGTATCCTAATAATAACACTAATGCGGTACAAGCTGTAAATACCACATCATAACCTCCCTCTTTTTTATTATTTTATTATTTTTAGAATCATGAAAAGCATTTTAGAATCTATTTTTTTAGAAAATTAATTCAAATATTTATATTATAAATGATAGAATTATCTATTACTATACAATTTTATTAGATATGGGGATTTTTTTAAATGAAAACACTTTCAGATTTAACAAAATATAATTTAATTCCAACTAATTCCTCACTTGATGAAATACTAGGGGGAGGCGTTGAGAAAGGTTGTATCACACAGTTTTATGGACCACCGGGCTGTGGAAAAACTAATATTGCCTTGAAAATATTATATGAAGCCACAAAGAATGGTAAAAAAGCCATATTCATGGATACTGAGGGTGGATTATCATTGGAACGTATTCAACAAATAGCGGGACCTGATTTTAATTCTATATCAGGTAATATTTTTCTATTAGAACCATCTTCCTTTGATGAACAACAACTAGAAATACAAAATATAGAAGACCTACTAAAAAAAGAAGAATCCATTGATATATTAATCATAGATTCTATTGTAGCATTATATCGTATTGAAGAGGGTGACCCCTCTGAAATTAATAAAAAACTAGGAAGACTAATGGCACATCTGCTTAAAATGAGTAGAGATTATGACATAGCGGTAGTAATAACAAATCAAATATATTCCCCATTTGATTCTGATGATTTAATAGTTGAACCTATTGGGGGAACAGTCCTAAAGTATTGGAGTAAAGTAATTATTGAAATTGAAAGAAAAATAGGTTCAACGGCGAGAACTGCGATATTACAAAGACATAAAACAAAGGCGCCAGGCCAATCAGTAACATTTGAAATTGTAGATAACGGAATAACATAAGAATATACTAAAATAATAAAACAAGGGGGTAATTATTCATGGTATTTAAGAAAAAAGAGAAAAGAGTACCGAATGGATTTGATTCAATTAATGATTTTTTCGATTACACATACAAAAAAGAGGATCTAATATGGATGGGACAAAATACAAACCATCTACAGAAAGATAAACATATAGAGGATGCTCTAATAACAGCAGCAAAGAAGAGAGATTACTGTAAATATCCACCACCAGAAGGATTTCCAGAATTAAAAAAATTAATACTCAAGGATTTAGACTTAAATCCTAATCTATTTGATGTGCAAATTACTTCTAGTGCTACAGAATCATTATATCTAGCAATAAGTACATCATTATATCATGTTACAAATACAATAGCATCAGATCCGGGATATCTTATAATCAATAACTTCTGTAATAGATTTGGAAACCACGTAAAAGAAGTACCAATATACAATGAGGAATGCGGTTACAAGTTAACACCAGATTTAATTAAAGAAAATATTGACATGGAAACAAAACTAATAGTATTAATTGATCCATTAAATCCACTGGGAACAGCATATACTAAAGAGGAAATAAAAGAAATAGCAGAAATAGCAAAAGAAAATAATATCATTGTTTTACATGATATAACATACCGTGACTTTGCAAGAGATCATACACTAGTAGCAAAATATGCACCAGAACATACAATAACAATATACAGTTTTTCAAAAATATTTGGTATGGCAGGTCTACGTATAGGTGCAGTAATCTGTTCTCCAGATTTAATGAGACCTATAAGAGCAAGTGTTATAAATGATTTAGGAACAAACTCATTAGCACAGGAAGCTGCAATAGCAGGACTAGAAACAAAGGATAAATGGGTTAATGATATAAGAGAAACTTGTTTCAGAAATCAAAAAATAATAAAAGAAGCTGTTGATGAAACACCTGGAACATTTCTGCCTGTATATCCTTCAGATGCTAATATGATGGTTATAGATGTGTCAGGAACAGGATTAAAACCAGTTGAAATATCAGAATACTTGTTACAGGAAAAGAATATCTTTGTAAGAGAAGGAAACTATACAAGTAAACTCTTTGGTGAGAGATATATAAGAGTAAGTTATTCCATACCAACAGAAGAAGTTATGGAATTCAAAAAAGAGTTTAAAAATGCTATTTTAACATTGCAGGAACGGAAAAAAGAATAAAAAAAGAATTAAGTGAATTAGTTAGATTTACTTTTTTCTTCTAATTCACTTGGATTAACTACTTCTACATCTGGAACTTCTTTGGATTCGTCTGTTTTGGAAATTTCAGATTTAGGTACATTTAATAATATATAGTCACCTACCTCAGAAATCATATCTATATCTGCTACTACCACAGTTTTTCTTAAACTTAACTCATTAGAGTTGATAGTAATATTATTGATTCTATTTTCTTTAAGATCAACATCAATATCTTGAACTTTACCTATTTCATTAGCATCGTCATCTAATACTTTTTTATCGATAATTTCAGTAATTTTCATAAAAGTTCCTCAATTTTATTTCTACTATATATTATTATTAACTAACTTAAAATAATGTTTGTATGTTTATATTAGATTAAAAATAAAAAAACTATTAAATAAGAATTTTATGATAAGGAGAATTGAATAATGGAAGATGCTTGCAGACTAATAATTGAAAAAGCTCTTGAAAACAACATCACAACAAAGAAAGAGTTGGAAAAATTAAAAATACAAACTTGCAGGGATTTAAAATTAAAGGGATTTATGAGTAATTCTAAGATATTACAATATGCAAAACCAGAAGAACTAGAAACATTAAGACCTATTTTAATGAAAAAGCCTACTAGGACAATTTCTGGAGTAGCTATTGTTGCAGTCATGTGTCATCCACATAAATGTCCTCATGGACGATGTAAATATTGTCCTGAAAGTAGTGTAGCTCCTCCTAGTTATACTGGTGAAGAGCCTGCAGCATTAAGAGCAAGAATGTTTAGCTTCCATCCTTATGTACAAACATTTAATAGATTATATCAATTAAGAAATATTGGACATCCCATTGATAAGGTTGAATTAATAATAATGGGTGGAACATTTGCATCAAGACCACTTGATTACCAGGAATGGTTTGTAACACAATGTTTAAGGGCAATGAATGATTTTGAATCTATCATCAATACCATACCAAGAAATCAGAAAGAGGCAGATATAGTACCGCCAACAGATTTCAAGTACTTACATGATGTGAAGAAAAGTAATGAACATAGTAAAGTAAGATGTGTTGGTTTAACCTTTGAAACAAGACCGGACTACTCTAAAACTGAAGATGTTAATAGAATGTTAGGATTTGGAGTTACAAGAGTAGAACTGGGAGTTCAAACATTATATAATTATATTTATAAACGAATAGATAGAGGTCATAGAATTCAGGATGTAGTTGAGGCAAACCAGACACTCAGAGATTCTGGAATAAAAGTAGCAATGCATATGATGCCTGGATTATATTCAACGCCTAGAAGTGACCTTAACATGTTTAAACGATTATTTACAGAGCCATCATTCTGTCCAGACATGTTAAAGATATATCCATGTTTAGTAACAGAGGGCTCTGAATTCTATGAAATGTGGAAAAGAGGCGAGTATGAACCATACACCTCTGAGCAGGCAGTGGATTTAATAGTTGAAGTAAAGAAAATACTACCAAAATGGGTACGTACAATGAGAATTCAGAGAGATATACCAGCTACTTTAATTGATGCGGGAGTAAAGAAATCAAATCTTGGGGAATTAGTATACAACAGATTAGAAGAGGAGAATATTCAGTGTCAATGTATACGTTGTAGAGAGGTTGGTCATAAGAGAGCTCATGGTATAGAACCCGATTATGATAATATTGAATTACTACGAACTGATTATGATGTTACAGGGGGTCATGAAATATTCTTATCAATAGAAGACCCTAGTAATGATATTATCATAGGATTTACTAGGCTAAGAATTCCTTCAAAGAATACCTTTAGACCAGAAATAACACCAAATAGTGCTCTTATAAGAGAATTACATGTTTATGGTCAAATGCAGAAAATAGGTAAGAACAAGGAAAATCTATGGCAACACAAAGGATATGGTGGAAGACTGCTACATGAGGCTGAACGAATAGCTAAGGAAGAGTATGAAAAGAATAAATTACTAATAATTAGTGGTATTGGTGTTAGAGATTACTATAGAAAACTAGGATATCATAAAGATGGACCATACATGTCAAAATTTATATAAACAAATTCTCTTTTTTTCTTTTTTTATTATCTTTAGTTATTTTTCTCTTTTTTTAATCTTATCATAAAAACTATAAATAATAATTCACAAACATAAATATAGTTTATAAAACATTAAAGGAACATTATATTAGGTTGTATCATATTGAGATTGGAAACTTCAGCAAGACTACATTTATCATTAATTGACCTGAATGGGTCAGAGGGACGTGTTGATGGTGGTATTGGAATAGCCATTAAGGAACCATCATTAATTATAGAATGTGAGGAGAATGATTCTCAAACTGAAATATTGTTTAATGATAAATGTAATATTTCTAATTCTGATGATGAATATACTTCAAAGATGTTAATTGCATCAAAGAATATGCAGGATTATCTTGGTATAGAAAAGCATTATACATTTAATGTAGAGGAAATATATCCTATACATCAGGGTTTAGGATTAGGAACACAGTTGCTCTTATCAACTGGACAATTAATTGCTAAATTAAATGAGGTTGACCTAGGAATCTATGAATTAGCAAAGATAATACATCGTGGTGGAACAAGTGGTATTGGTGTACATTCATTTAAGTATGGTGGACTACTGATAGATGGTGGTCATAGAACATCAATAAAGAATGATTTTTTACCCTCATCAGCATCAAATGTAGCTCCTCCACCATTACTGGCACGATATGATTTCCCCGAGGATTGGAATATAATACTAGCAATACCAAACACAGATAATGGAGCATCAGGAACAAAGGAAGTAAACATCTTCCAATCATACTCACCAGTAGATATACGGGATGTTGAAAGAATATCCTATCTTACATTAATGAAGTTAATGCCAGCAGTAATAGAAGAAGATATAACCTACTTCGGTGATGCAATAAATAAAATACAATCAATAGGATTTAAAAAAGTAGAACGAAACCTGCAATCAGATAAAATTAACAATACTATAAATTACATGATAGATAATGGTATTCCTGGAGCAGGAATGAGTTCCTTCGGGCCGACATGCTTTGGTATAACAGATACAAATCCCAAGGCAATAAAAAGAGACCTAATTGATTTAATGGATAATGACGGTAAAGTAATAATAACTAAAGGAAAAAATCACGGAGCATGTATAAAAGAATAAAAGGTGTAAACAATGAAAAATATGGAAGGAAAAGTTTGGAAATTTAGAGATTGTATAGATACAGATGTAATAATAGCAGGAAGATACCTAAGAACATTTAACCCAGAAGATTTAGCAGCACACGTAATGGAAGCAGAAGACCCAGAATTTGCAGGTAAGGTAAATAAGGGTGACATAATAGTCGGCGGATGGAATTTCGGATGTGGATCTTCACGTGAACAAGCACCAGTTGCAATAAAAACAGCAGGTGTATCAGTAATAATAGCTAAATCCTTTGCTAGAATATTCTATAGAAATGCAATAAACATAGGATTACCAGTAGTAACCGCAGATATAGAAGTAGATGAAGGAGATATTGTAGAAGTAAATGTGAATGATGGTATCATAATAAACAAAACAACCAGAAAAACATTTAAAATAAAACCATTTGACCCAACAATGTTAGATATACTAGAAAATGGTGGAGTAGTTAATCAATACTTAAAAAATAAGAATGAGGGATAGAAAATGGTATGTCCAGTATGTGGCTATGATGAATTTGAAGTAATAAAAAGTAAGGGTAAAAAAAACAGAGATTTACTAGTAAAATGTGACGAATGTGGTCATGTTTATCATGAAACAGCACCTGAAGAAGCACATGAAGTAAAAGTAAGAGTTATTATCAGTGAATTTGAAACATCATGGAAGACTAACGTTACCCTGTACTCTGATGAATACTTGGAAGTAGGAACAATATTATATATTGATGATAAAGATGTTGAAGTAACTTCTATCGAAACCAAGGAAGAAAAAAGATTATATGAATGTCCTGTCATTGATATAAAAACAATATGGGCTAAATCACTAGATACCTTAGCACGTATAGGATTATCAATTGATAATCATGGAACTGTATTATCACATAAACTAGAAGTAGAACGTGACTTTATATTCACAATAGGTGATGTTTGTGAAGTCAACGGACTAAAATTCAGAGTATATGCATTTAAAACGTTAGAACGTAATATGAGAAAAGGATATGCATATGCTAAGGTAATTAAGAGAGTATATGGAAGATTATTACCTAGAAACGATAAATCAAGGGTAAACTATGATTTATCTGAATATGTTGTAAAAACCACTATAAAAGAAAAAGACTATAATTAAACTGTAAATATCTCTGTGATAAAATGAAAATATATATAGAAACTCATGGCTGTACTTTTAATCAAGCTGATAGTGATATAATGGCTAAGATGCTGTCAGAAACTCATGAAATTGTTCAGGATATGGCTGATGCTGATGTTATTATATTAAATACTTGTTATGTTAAACTTCCAACAGAACAGAAGATGATTACTCAGATTCGAAATATAAAAATGAAGTACCCTGACAAGAAGCTTATCGTTGGAGGATGTATGGTTGAAGTAGATCCTGAAAGACTTAATAAGTTTGCAGGAGATGATTGCTGGATTGGTCCTCATAAAGTAGATAAAATTAATGATGTTGTTGACAAGGCAATTAAAGGCGAAGTAGTTCATGAATATGGAAAAACAAATCTCGTCAAGGCAGGAGTAGGTATAAAATCAAGTAATTCCTTAATACATATCTTACAAATTTGTGAAGGATGTGAAGGTCAATGTACATTCTGCTGTACACGTCTTGCAAGAGGATATCTTGTAAGTTATCCTATTGATGTACTTGTAGAGGAAGCAAAGGATGCAATTAGCAATGGCTGTAAAGAATTACAAGTAACTGCTCAGGATACTGCATGCTTTGGTAATGATACTGGTGAATCCTTTGCCGAGTTATTAAATAGGCTTGGTTCTCTTGAGGGTGATTTTAAGATTCGTGTTGGAATGATGCATCCTAAAAGTCTTAAGGGTAAACTTCATGATGTTATTGATGCATTTAAAAATAATGATAAAATCTTTAAATTTGTACATCTTCCAGTTCAAACAGGCAGTGATAAGGTTTTAACTGAAATGAATAGAATGCATACACTTGATGAGTACAAATATATTGTGAATGAATTCCGTAAAGAGATACCTGATATTTCTTTAGCAACAGATATTATTGTTGGTTATCCAACAGAGACTGAAGAGGATTTCAGTGAAACACTTGATTTAATAAGGGAGATTAAGCCAGATATTATTCATATTTCTAAGTATATGCACAGACCTGGGGCTATATCTAATAGTCTGGATGAAATTGATCACAAGGTTATGAAGGATAGATCTCACAGAGTAAATGATGTGAAATCAGAAGTTATGCTTGAAAATAACAAGAAATATGAAGGTACCACACAACGTGTGTTAATAATAGGCGAAGGTTCTACAGGTGGATATGTAGGCTACACAGATACTTATAAAAATGTTATAGTAGATAATGCTAAAATAGGTACATTTGTTAATGTAAAGATTTTAGAAGGGAAAAGAACATACTTACTAGCAGAAGTAATTCAATAACTATATAAATAAAAAAGTATAATATATTTAAGAATAGAAAAAATAAAATAGAAAATAAAACATAATAATACATAATAATAATGAAGATTGATAACTATGAGTTACATTGTATGCCCAAATTGTAAAAGATTTGTTAAAGTTAATGATTCAGCTCCATTAGCCTTTGACAAATGTGAAAATTGTGGACATGTATTAGAATTTGCAGCTGATGAGCAGGAGTTACAGTTTATATTAAGAGGTATTGAATTACCTAAAATTTCATACTATAAAATATGTTCCAACTGTAAATCAGTTAATCCTAGAGAAACAGGAACATGTTTATACTGTGGAGGTACACGTTTTCAGTTACAATATGATATGGATAGTGTAAATAAATATAATCAAAGTGTACGTAACATGGTAGGAGTATCATCTACAGATAGTCAACAAAATAATACACATCAATTTTCATATACTAGTCAAGGAGATATTCATACTAATTGGTTATTCAGAGTAGTTGCAATGATTTTGGGAGTAATTGATTTCTTCTTCTTTGCATTGGTTGGTCTAGGATTTATTGTTGATGAATCAAATCTACCATCATCTACTGCTGAGATAATGACATTTGTATCTCAAAACATGGAGTCTTTAATGATAATACTGGTAGGTTCCTTACTAATTGCAGGAATATTAGCGGTATTTATATTACCTCGTATGAGCTATAAGGATTCATTCACTACATCCTCTACAATTGGATTAATAATTGGTATAATAACCATAACTGTATCTAGAGATGTATTAGTAATTCTATCATCAATTGTAGTCTGTGGTATTATAACTGGTATTGGCGGAGTAATTGGTGAATTTATAGTTCAAAAATTAACCAAGATGATAGAATCTGGATAATTCTTTTTTTTTATTTTTTTTTAGATTTTTAGAAAAATAGCTTTTTTTATTACTCAAATTAATTTTTTAATAAATATAATACTTATTTTATAGAAATAGTAGATTTAATTGTTATAAAAATACTTTATTATTAATGTAAAAATATGCCGTGGGCCGGACTTGAACCAGCGACATCCAGATCTTCAGTCTGGCGTTCTCCCAACTGAACTACCACGGCATATTAAAATAAA
>CACZOU010000016.1 GCA_902782945.1 uncultured Methanobacteriaceae archaeon | reverse complement strand
ATTCAAAACCTCTAATTATTAATTTAATATAATATTACTATAATTAATATAATATAAAAAAACTTCTAGCATGATATATTTATAATAAAAACAACATAGATATTATAAGAGTATTAAACCACATTTATTATAAATTAATGAAAAATAAATCACAGGTTTGAACTACTAACTATTATTAAGATTATAAATGGAAAATCTATCCATTATCAATACAACTAAATAAATATAGGAGAACAAACATGCCAAAAGTATTAGTAGCTGATAAAATTAATGAAAAAGGTGTAGAAGTATTAGAAGGATCTGCTGAAATTGTTAACAATCCTAAAATAACACCAGAAGAACTTCTAGAAACAATAGACCAATACGATGCAATAATCGTAAGAAGTAGAACAAAAATGACAAAAGAAGTCATTGAAAACGCAAAAAACCTAAAAATAATTGCAAGAGCAGGAGTAGGTGTAGATAATATAGATTTAGATGCTGCTACAGATAATGGTATTCTAGTAGTAAACGCACCACAATCAACATCAATAACAGTAGCAGAACATGCAATGGGTTTAATGTTAGCTTTAAGCAGAAAAATAGCAATAGCAGATGCATCTGTTAAAGCAGGAAAATGGGAAAAGAGTAAATTCATGGGAATGGAACTAAGAAACAAAACCCTAGGTGTAATAGGTATGGGAAGAATCGGAAGCCAAGTAGTTAAACGATCAAAAGCTTTCGAAATGGATGTAATAGTATACGACCCATACATAAGCGAAGACGCAGCAAAAGAGTTAGGTGTAGAAATTGTATCCCTAGACGAACTCATAACTAAAGCTGATGTAATGACAATACACGTACCATTAACACCAGAAACCAAAGGACTAATAAGCAAAGAACAATTAGCAAAAATGAAAGACCATGCAATTCTCCTAAACTGTGCTAGAGGCGGAATCATCAATGAAAAAGATTTATACGAAGCACTAAAAGAAAGACCAGACTTGAAAGCAGGATTAGATGTATACGAGAATGAACCATTAGAAAACAGTCCACTAACAACACTAGACAACGTTGTATTAACACCACATATAGCAGCATCAACAAAAGAAGCACAACGTGATGCAGCTATCATCGTAGCTAAACAAGTGAAAGAAGTATTAAATGGTCAAACACCAAGTAATGTATTAAACATGCCCTTAGTTGATTCAGAAACATTTCAACAATTAAAACCATACTTTGAACTAACCAAAAAATTAGGACAAATATTAGTTCAAACAACAACATCAAACATATCAGAATTAAATATAGTATACAGTGGAAAAATAACTGGAAGATCCAAAGAACCATTAACCAGAGAATTACTAAAAGAATTCCTAAATCCAATACTCACCGAACCGGTGAACTCTGTAAATGCTAAATCAGTAGCAAAACAAAGAGGCATTAAATTAACAGAAGGCGAAACAGACGACAGTGGAAACTACGATGCAACAATAAAAATCAACGTAAAATATGATGATAAAGAAATGACCATTGAAGGTACCGTTGAAAACGATGAAGTTAAAGTTATATCAATAGATGACTACGATGTAAACCTTAACCTAGAAGGATTAATGGGAATCATCAAATACGTAGATTTACCAGGCACCATAGGAAAAATAGGAAAAGTTCTTGGAGATTACAAAATAAACATTGCTGAAATGAAAGTTGGAAGAAAATCCGAAGGTGGCGAAGCAGTAATGGTTATTAAAGTAGACCAAGAAATAACTGATGAAGTAATTTCAGAATTAGAATCCACTAAAGATATTGATTCTGTAAAATCAGTAAAATTATAAATTGTAATAAATTAAATTATTACAACATCTTCTTTACCTCTTTTTTTTAGAAATTAATAGCTTTATAGAATAGCTATTTTTATAAAAGTGTATGTTCCAATCACATATATTACAAATTCACTATTGAATTGAATATTCCAGAGTTAATATTTAACAATACACGATTAAACAATCCTGCACAAAATGGAACAATACTAGCATGAAAAAAACTATAATAATTTTATAATAATTTAATGGATTAAAAAAAAAAGTTTCATCAGCATCATTTACACTATTTTTTTTATTTTGATTTGATGAAAGATTACTTTTTTAGAATTAATGATTTTGATATGAAAAACAGATAATAGTCTTAAGTAATAAAAAAAATTAGGAATTTTTAGAAGAATACCCTTCTAATTATCTAAGTCATCACGTAAACGCTTATTCTCTTTTTTGATTTTAGCAATATCTGATTCCATTTCTTTAATTTCACGGTCAATTTCCTCTGAAGATTTAGAATCAGATAGTTCCTCATTGTTTAATACAATATTAGGATTATCATTAGATTTAATAACATTTAAAATTATTTCATCAATTGAATCTCCTGGAGTTTGATCTGTACGAATATCAACTTCTATCTGATCCCCTGGCTCATATTCTGGAGGTAATGGTAACTGTTGATTAATTATTTGACCATTTGATTCTAGCTGTAATGAAATCATTGCTGGCTCATCAGGTACTACTTCTGCATCTGCAGATTCTGTGTAATCTTCATTAGTAGAATCATTATCTATGTCTTCCTCGTCTTCCTGATTTTCTAATTCTTTAAGTTCAGAGATTAGTTCATCATCAAAGAATTCACCATCGAGTTCATCCCAGTCTTTGATTTCAACTTCATCACCTAAATCTTTAATAACATAGGACATAGGTATACCTCCTGCATCATATGCTCTGATGGTTGCTTGTGAATATGGTCTGCATATAATCATATGGAAAAGTCCATTTTTTCCAAAGAATGATAAATCAGCATTTGATGGCTGTGCACTTGGCCCTGGATGACTATGTACCGAACCTACAGCATCAGTTGTTAATGGTTTCATAAATACTTGCATTACTGCACTAGTGTCTGATGCTTCAAATGGCAAGAATATTAATCCTGTAATTTTAAGTATTTCATCTTCTGTTTTTCCTGATAGTAATGCTACAAACTCCTTTGGATCTGCATTAATAGCTATTTTTATTATTTCATCAATTACTCTCTGATCTATTTGTACTTCCTTAATGTTTTTATCATTGCCCAATAGTTTAGATAAAGTATTATTAATATTCATAATTAGCCTCTCTTTATATAATTTCTTGAAATAATTATATGAATATTTTGTATTTATTTTATTAAAGATATATTCATATTAATTTTTATCTTATTTCTTGTTGAAATTGTCTTTTTGTTTAGTTTTGGATTATATCCTTCAATTTCTTCTTTTGTCTTATAAATAGCTACTCCTCTTTTATGCCATGTGGGTACATGAGCAATATTGATACCATGTTCAAATAATAAATCATGTATTTCTGATTTATTCAGTTTATATAGTAATTTTGCAGTTTCTTCATTTGAATGCTCTTTATTTAGTAATGCCTGTGCATAACTATTTAGACAGTTTCTCCATGCTTCATCTTGTCTCCATTTAAAATAATCTTTCACATGAGTTGCTGTGGATATTATTCTTGAATCAAAAGATACTGGTTTTAATTCTGTTACATCGATATCGAATAGATTATTATTCAAATATAAATGTTTCATAAAGGAGCCTGTTGTATATGATGAAAATACAGAGTCTATCTTTTCTATTCTACCCTTAAATGGTATTTCATCTAAGAGTATGTTTATTTCATCAGAAAAAGTGTAAATATATTTCGGACTAAATTCTGACATTAAATCTTTTGATACTTCAATAAAAAGGTCTCGTAATCTACTATCAAAAGGCTTATTTAATTTCAGATTTTTAGTATAATTTGAAAAAGAACGTCCATCAAGACGTATAATAGTTGGTATATCATTCACTAATTTTATTTGAGAAAATTGTTCATATTCTTTCAAAAGATATCACCACTAATAAATAGAAAATTATAATATAATAAAATAAAAAAAAGGATGCTAAGATAAAAATCTTAACATTAGATGAAAAAAATCTATGAACCAATTTGAATGGTATTAGATAATTTGTTTAGTAAACTTGCAGCAGAGAATGCTGCTAACATACTGGTTTTTGGATTATCAGGACTGCTTACATTAGATGTTGTTGTTACTAACTCACCAAAAGTTCCTTTCACGTGAATTTCATGTGTATTATTTTTAACTTTTGAATCTGCAATTATCGTAACATCAGCATCTACACCTGAAGCTAAACTTAATGTAGATGATACATTAATGTTTTTTGGAAATTTATTAACTGCATCTGATGCTTTACCTTCAAATAATATTTTTTCATCACAATCTTCTAACTCAATATCTAAAGAAACTGGTGGTTTACGTGTTACTAAAGATACTGATTCAATATCTCCCATTGTTGCAGCTTTAACTGCATCTATTCCTGTAATAGCACCTGTTGGTAAATAAATTGTAGCATTATTTTCTTTAGCTAATTTTTCTAATTTATCTTTAAAATCAAAGTCCATCAAAGCTCCAACACTCATTATGATAACATCAGTTCCACCTTCGAGAACCTCTGGAATTGATGCTCTAACAGCTGCCTGTGATGCTGATTCTAAAATTAAATCAGATTTTTCAATTAATTCAGATATAGATTCTACTGCTTCCCCATCAACTTTTTTTGCTAATCTTATTGCACTATCTTTATCTAAGTCATAAAAATAAGATATTGTAACATTTAATTTTCCTTTTAATTGGAAATTTGTTAATGTATTAGCAATAGATCCGCAACCTATAACACCTATATTCATTAATAATACTCCATTTAATTAGCTTTAGGTACTTCTTTTTTATAGGTTTGTTTTCTGTTATTATTTACTTTATCCATACGTTGTTGTGCAGCTTGGTATTGTAATAACTTATTTTGATCAACAATTATTATATCACCTACTGCTGTTACTATTTCATATGGAATATCAATTATTCCTTCAGTTCTTACTGTTGAGAACTCTTCTTCTTCTGGTACAAGTCTCATAGAGTTTCTTATAACATCCCTTAATCCAGCGTTTCTGTTGTCTTCTGTTAATGCTTTTGTTTTGAAGAAGGATATTCTTCCTTTTTTAATATTTAATACTACTTCGTTTACTTTTCCTATGTATTTTCCTTCGGTATTGTAAATGTTTAAATTATAAAACGTGGATAAATTTACCATAATATCACCAAATATGTCTTTTATTGAATTTGAAATGAGATATGAATTAATATGAGTTATATTGGTTTAATATCCCTTATTGAAATTAATATATTAATAATTTCTTATCTATTTAATATATGTTTACTATAATATATAAAAATAACCTTATCCATAAATTAATTAATTAAGAAAGGATTTTTAATAGATAATTTAATTAAATTGAACTCCTTATCGATAATCCATATAATTAAGAAAAATAAAGTACAAACTAATAATATAATATAAATTATTAACGAAATATTTTTTTGATTAGGAGATAATATGTGGGATACAAGTAAAGATTACAGATTAAAAGTTGCAGAAAAAGCCATAGAACAATTTATTAGAGTAGTAGAGGGATCTAATCTAAGAGGTTCATGGAATAAAAAACAAGTAAGAATGATTGCTAAAAATATGAATCCTGACATTCAAACATTGTATTATTCTTATGTGACTCCACAGGAATTAGCAAAAGCACCTCAGATAGATAATCTTTTAAATAGTGTAGATGAAATAATAGAAAACTTAGGGGGAGAAGATTATTCTAGAAAATTCTTATCTGAGGTAAAAGGTGACGAACGAGAAAAATTAGAATTATCCTTATCTAAAATCAAATTCTTTATTTACACTATTCGTGGATTACCTGCTAGATTAAATCTTGGAGAAATCGATGACCCTGTCATTGGTGTTGACATAAAAGTAGGAGAACTAGTTAGTGTAAGTAAACATCCTAAAACTGATACATTAATGGTTTGTAATGTTAATTTAGGTAGCAGAGCTATAACTGTTATTACAAATGATTTATCTGTTAAAGATAATGACCGTGTGGGCGTAGCATTATTACCTCCTAGTGCATTTATGGGTATTAGTAGTGAAGGAATGTTTTTAGGTGCTGGTGAAGGTATATTGAAGAATGTTGAAGGTGAATTAGGTAGTTTACCACAACATATTGATGTAGCAGCATTAAATGAAACAAGAAATCTTGTAGATCAATTTATTAAAGAATAATCACCCACTTCCTACTTTTTTACATAATCATTTATTTTATCAATTTTATTAATTAAATCATTAACTTCATTATTGTTTAATTCATCGGATAATGAAACTAAATAGTTTTGATAGATATTCATTGCTAATAAGATTATCATTATCATACCCGCGAATAATAGAATTAATTCAGTTGATGTTTGTCCTGATTGTTCTTGATATAACATTATATTCCACCAATTCCTAATATATTTTTAAATATTAACTGAGATATGTAATAAACTGCTAATGATGAAGGTATTATTAATAATAAATATTTTACACCTTTTTTCATGTCTGAATACATGATTATTCCTAGTAATATGCTTACTAGAATTGAATGTATTAACATGTATCCTATACTAGCTGTTGGTATTACTGTTGTTAATGGATTATTTCTTCCAATTTGTTCTAGAAATTCAGAGTACAATCTTATCATACCTAACGCAAAGGGTGTTGCTATTATGGATGATATTAATAAGAACATGACTGACATCATAACACTAGCTCTACGTTGTTTTTTTAACATGATTTTATCATTTAAATCTGCAGCTATAGATTCAAGAATATTTGCTAGATTCCCACCAGTTTCTTTACTTTTTATTATTATCTGAAAGGTATATTTCAAGTTATCAATATTGTTTCTTTCTCCAATAGATAATAATGCATCATTAAATGGTTTTCCAAACTTTGTTTCTACTAGTGCTCTTTTTATTTCATTATTTAAAGGTCCTTTATTAGTTATAGATAGCTCATTTAATGCTGTTTCTAGTCCTAATCCTACCTTTAATAAGGAGGATAATTGATATAAGTAATCTGGTAGTTCTTCTTCTATTTTTGTTATTCTTTGTTCATTCTTATAGATAACATAATTAATTATAAAAATAGAAGGCACTAATGAAAAAATTAAACTAAATTTTGTTATGTTAAATATTAATGAGATTATGTATGTTACAAAGAAGATACCTATTGTCATTATTATTATCATGGAGATTAAATCTTCTATTTTCACATACCAATCAATTTGTAATAATGCACTTTGCATTTTGTTTAATTTTTCTGGTTTGATTGTTGTTTTTATAAAGTCACTTAAATAAGTTATTAATTTTTCATACATAATTGATTATTATAAGTATTACTTATTTTAATAATAGTATTAATAACTATATGTTTACAAAAAAAAGATGGAAAAAAATAGGATTTTATAATGAAAAGTCTAACTTCTTATCTAAACTAGTTAAAACTTCACTATTCTTTTTAACAAGAACGTCATCCTCAATACGTACACCTAACTCACCAGGAATATAAATACCCGGCTCAGCTGTGACAATCATATTCTCTTCTAGAACACCATTAGAATTATAGGATAAATTAGGATTTTCATGAATATCTAATCCAAAACCATGACCAGTACTGTGAATGAAATAATCACCATAACCATACTCTGTTATAACATCACGTGCAGCCTTATCCACATCAGCAAATTTAACTCCAGGAGCAATAGTATTAATTGCTGCTTTTTGAGCTTCTAATACAATATTCCATATTTCTTCCTGACGTTCTGAGTCAATGAATGTACGTGTTATGTCTGAACAGTAATGATCATATCTAGCTCCCCAATCAACAACTATAGGTGTTTCTACCCTATTCATAGAAGTTAATGAATGTGGTGAACTAGAACGAGTACCGGATGCTACAATAGTATCAAATGCAGGTTTAGTAGAACCATTAATAGTCATGTCAAATTCTAATGATGCTGCAGCATATTTTTCGGTACTGGTGAAATCTATTTCTTTAATACCATTTTCTGCTATACCTATTGAATTTCTAATTTTTGTTATTTCTTCTTTGGTTTTAGTTTGTCTTTTATCCTCAAAAACAGTTGATGGAGTTAATGAATTTAAATCATCTGTTAAGAACTTTAATAAACCAAAATCAAGTGACTCTTCAACAGCAATATTACCTTTTAATAAATCTTTAACTTCTCCTAATCTAACAATATCTCTTGTTTCAATTGTTGATTGTTCTTCTGCATCCTCTTTATCTATACTGTTAACATATAATACTGGTTCTTCATCAATGATAAGATATGCGAAACTGGATGGGTAAAAATCAGAAATATATTTAATGTTTTCTGGTTTATATACAAACATTGAGTCTATGTTTTCATCTTTTAACTGGTTTAATATTTCTTCATTTTTCAATTATAATCCTCCAATAATTTCTATTATATTAAAAATATTCTTATGTTATACTAAACTATATAATAATATAATTTCAGAAGTTAAAACTTTTTTATATAATAAAGAAAATAACAACTTACTATAATTGAAATATAAAAATAAAAAATAGGGATAATATGGTAACCTTTTCAAAAACAGAAATTAGAGATTTGATAATATCCATTTCAGTAATCACTATACTATTTGCATATATGTTTAACGGCACAAATGGAACTATAGGAATGTTCCTCCTGTTAATACCTATTTCACTAATTACTGTAGGATTAAGTTTCATATTACACGAGCTAGGACATAAAGTTGTAGCACAAAAATATGGATTTTATGCAGAATTCAGAAGATGGGATGCCGGACTAATACTAGCTATTATAACAAGCTTATTTGGATTCATATTCCTTGCTCCTGGAGCAGTATACATAGGTTCCTATACTGGTATGATAACAGAAAAAGAAAATGGAGTAATATCTATTGCAGGACCCTTAGTTAATCTTGGATTAGCACTAATCTTTCTCTTGTTAGGATTCAGTATACACCCATGGCTAACATCTGCCAACATGGATATAATAGCATATCTATTAATTACATGTACAATAGGATTTAACATTAACAGCTTCCTAGCATTATTTAACTTACTTCCAATACCTATGTTAGATGGATCAAAAGTACTTAAATGGAACATGCCTATTTGGTTAGTTACAATAATTTTATCAGGTATACTAACCTACTTATCATATACTATATCATTTATTTAAACCTACCTCTTTTTAATCCTTTTATTTTTACTTTTTAGAAATAAAACATGATACTAAAAAAGTAATAATAGAATTAAATACAAATCTATTATTAAATCTAAAAGAAATAACCATATTAAAATAAAATAAAAATTTTTAATCTGATTAACATGTTAAATGAATCACCTATCACATATAAAAAATCAACACATCGTACAATAAGTCCTGAGGAAACTTTAAAAAATATCTCAAAAATTACAAAAGAAATTGGTTTAACAAGAACTTCTAATATAACACACCTTGACAGACTAAATATACCAGTATTTACATCTATTAGACCACTAGCACAGGAAGGAGCAGTTAGTGTTTATGCAGGAAAGGGACCAAATGAAATACATGCTAAAGTATCATCAATAATGGAAGCTGTTGAAAGATACTCTGCAGAATTACAGGGAAATGAGAATACAATTATTAAAAAATATAATCCTGATGATTGTATAAATCCTGAATCATTAATTCTACCTAAAAATTCGTATAATGATGAAGAAATAGAATGGGTTAAAGGATACTCTATAAAAAAGGATGATGAGATATTCATACCAGCAAATGCTGTCTTCCACCCCTATAATACTCCTGATGTACATCATATATTTCTATCAAATACTAACGGACTTGCCTCTGGTAATAAACTAGAAGAAGCAATATTCCATGGAATGATGGAAGTAGTTGAAAGAGATTCATGGAGTTTATTTGAAGCATTTAGAGATAATCGTGCAGAAATAAACTGTGAAAATACAGATAACGATTATATAACAGAATTATTAGATAAATTTGAATCTGCAAATGTTTCAATTAAATTATTAGATTTAACTAGTGAAAATAAAATTCCAACTGTTGGAGCAGTATCTGAGGATTTATCATTAAAAGATCCTGCACTATTAACATTAGGTGTTGGTACACATCTTGACCCTAATATCGCAGTGATTAGAGCAATTACAGAAGTTGCTCAAAGTAGAGCTACTCAAATTCATGGTACTCGTGAAGACACTACCCGTGCTAATTTACTACGTGATACTGGATATGAAAGGATGAAACGTTTGAATAAACACTGGTTTAGAGATTCAAAAGAAACTATCGATATCATGGATATGCCTAATATATCTAAAAATTCATTTAAGGATGATATTAATGTAACACTTGATTTATTAGATAAATCAGGAGTAGATGACGCATATTATGTTAATTTAACAAGAGATATTAATATCCCTGTTGTACGTGTTATTATTCCCGGATTAGAATTATTTAGTGTTGATAGCTCACGAATTGGTGAAAGACTACGTCCAAAAGATAGGATATACTAAATGGAGGTTAAATATGAAACAAGTTATTGTAATGAGAACTGATTTAAAGATGGGGAAAGGTAAGATTGCTGCCCAGGCATGTCATGCTTGTTTAGCATGTTACAAAAAGGCTGATAAAGATAGGTTAAGAAAATGGGAAGCAACTGGACAGAAGAAAGTTGTTCTCAAAATACCTTCCGAGAAGGAATTACTTGAACTTCATACTATGGTTAAACAAACTGACCTTCCATGTTCTCTTATAACTGATGCTGGTCATACACAGATAGAACCTTCAACTAGAACATGTCTTGGAATTGGACCTGGTAGTGATGAAGAGATAGATAAATTAACAGGTCATTTGAAATTATTGTGATGAGGTCATGTAATTGGTAACTGTTGTTAAAATTGGAGGCAGTTTGTTTCCAGAATATGTTAATACATTATGTGATTATCTTTCTAAATCCAAGGAAAAACTTGTCCTGGTTAATGGTGGTGGTGAATTAGCAAATAAGCTAAGAGAATATGATGAAAAATATAATTATTCTAGTGATGCTAATCATTGGACTGCAATCAAATGCATGGATATAATAGGAAATTTAATTGCAGATAAAAATAATCAAATTGTATTAATTAATAAATTAGAAGATATTTCCAAAGTTCATAAAGAGGGTAAGATACCTTTATTATTAACTTATGATTTAATGAAGAATGAAGATCCATTAGAACATAGTTGGAATGTTACTAGTGATTCAATTGCTTGTTGGGTTGCAAGTAAGATAAATGCCAAACTATTAATATTATCAAATGTAGATGGTATATATAACGGTAACATTTTCTCAAATAACAAAAAACTTATTAAAAATATAAGTGCAAACGAACTATTATTTTTTGAAGAAACTTCTGTAGATAAATGTCTACCAAAATTACTAATTAAATATCATTTAGACTGTTATATAATTAATGGCAAGTACCCTGACAGGGTGCTATCTCATTTAAACAGAGATTATATAAAGAACAATATTTATACATATATAGGAGGTAAATAAATGGCAGAAAAAATGATTTGTACTTCATGTAAACAAGAAATCTCACCAATTGATGAGTATGTTAAATTCCACTGCCCAGAATGTGATGCAGTGATTTACAGATGTCCTAAATGCAGAACTTTTGGACACGAATACACATGTGAATGTGGATTTAAAGGACCATAAATTAAGAAATTATTTATTTAACGGAGAAAATAAGAATGTCTGATGTAGTAGCTATATTAAAAGTAATGCCTGAAAGTCCTGATGTAGACTTAGAAGCATTAAAAGAATCAGTAAAAAGCGTTTTAAACGATGGTGAATTTGAAAGAGTAGAAGAAGAACCAATAGGATTCGGTCTTGTTGCATTAAATGTAACTATTGTTGTTGATGATGGTGAAGGTGGAACCGAACCTGCAGAACAAGCAATAGCTGATCTTGATGAAGTTCAATCTGTTGAAGTTACTGATGTTAGAAGATTAATGTAAATATCCTAGGATATTTACCACAAACATCTATTTTTTTAATAAGAAAAGAAATACTATTTTTTATAAAATTTTAAAATTAAATAAATTCAAAAAACATTTGTTTCAGATAATATTAAGTAATACTTTTAAAAAAATTATTATTAAAAATATTATGATTGAAATAATAATAACACTAATTCTAGGAGTATTCCTAGGTACTATTACAGGAATTATTCCTGGATTACATGTAAATACTGTTGGTATAATAATATTCTCCATATCAACAACATTATTAAAATACACAACCGCCTTATGTTTATGCACTTTTTTTGTATCTCTAGCTATATGTCATGCAATGATGGAATTTTTACCATCTTTATTAATAGGAGTACCTAATGAGGATACAATACTAAGTATACAGCCAGCACATAGGCTTCTATTAAAAGGAGAATCAAGAAAAGTTATAAGATTAGTTAGTTTTGGAGGTTATAGTTCCATAATTATATTAATACTCATCATGCCTATATTATTTGTAATACTACCACCAATTTATTATGGCTTAAAAAATTATATAGGTTATTTACTTATTATAGTGATGAGTATTATGATATATAAAAGTAATAAAAACAATATAACCCGAATGATGAGTCTCTTAATATTTCTTATTTCGGGAATACTTGGTATAATTATACTATCAAGTTATCTAGGTAGTAATATGGGCTTATTATGTATGCTTTCAGGATTATTTAGTATCAGTACTCTTCTATATAGTGTAAATAATGAATCATCAATACCACCACAAAATAATGATAAAAGTATAGTTGTTAATTCAGACTTTAAAAAATCTGTTTTTGCTGGAAGCATTTCAGGTTGTATTCTAGGACTTCTTCCAGGACTTGGACCAGCTCAGGGTACACTTATTGCTCAAACACTATTATTTAAGAAAAATATAACACCAGAAGACTTTCTGATAACAAATAGTGGAATAAATATTTCAGACACATTATTTTCATTAATGGCTATTTATCTGATAAACAATCCCCGTAGTGCAATCAGTGTATATGTTAATGATTTAATACAGAATATTACATTAAACCATGTGTTATTCTTTATATTTGTAAGCTTAATGAGTGCTTCTTTATCCTGTATTCTAGCAATAAGGATTGGAGATAGATTGATTGATAATATTTCAAAATTTAATTATAGAAAGTTGAATATTGTGATTATAGTTTTAATAACTGGTATTATCTTAATTTACTGCATTGTTAATCATGGGTGCTTATGGTATATTTTCCTATGTTATATTACTAGTATTGCACTTGGAATTTTAGTTAATGTCCTTGATTTAAGTAAAAGTAATTTAATGGGGGTTCTTATAGTTCCATCTATTTTAATGTACTTAGGTATTCTCTAAATTATTATTACTTTATCACAGACTTTCTCTAATATTTTTTTATATTCCTCTGTATCTACTCCTGGAAATGCATCTATAAAACCTATATCATATTGTTCTAGATTGTCTACTAATTCAAAGATATCTTTATTTGTAATTTCATATTTATCCTCTGATATTTCATTGATTTCTAAATTTGTCTTAGTAGCTATTATTGCTGGTTTGTATATATCATTGAATAGTACTTTTTTTGCATTTTTCATTAGAGTATATATTCCTAGTGTGCCCGGCCCACATGTAGCATCGATTACTGTAGGATTTTCATATTCATCTAATACTCTATCTACATCTATTATTTTTGGTGACTCTATTTTTGGATATTCAATATGTATCTTAGATTGTTGTTTATATATGCAAACATCACCATATTCTGTTGGCTGAATATCACATCTAATATCACAGCCAGCTAATAATTCATATTGATGTATGCTTGTTGTCTCATTTAATTGACCTACTGTGTTATTAATATCACCTTTCATAACTGCTTTTACTTCTGGTACCTCTTCATGTATTAGTTGTGCTACATTTTCATCAATTTTAGGAATTAGTATAACAAGAGTATTTTCCGAGAGATATGGTGAATTCTGTAGAGGTATAGCTGGTGTTATTAGAGGAGAACCTACCTTTCTTATAGAGCTAGATGCTGATACAATATTATTATTAATCATTATTTTTAGAATATGAGCCATTACTGTATCAATATGACGTTTACCACATGTCGGACATTTATTGTAATTAGAATCTATTTTATCTAATTTTATTTGTCTTCTAAGAGGTATTGATTTTTTTATTTTGCTTCTTGTACAATTGGAACATGGCTTATATAGTTGATTAATATTATCCAGTACTTCTTTTTTTGTTTGAATACAATTTTTTTCACAATTACATTTCATAGTTTATATTTATGTATTTGTTATACATGAATATAAAAAAAGTAATACTATTTATTAAATAATTAATAAAGATAGTATTACTAATTATGAAAAATGAAAAAACATACCTGCCCATATATAAATCAGAAAAATTACCAGAACTAACCAACGACGAACAAACAGAATATCAAAAAATAAAAGAAAGAATAATACAGTACAACATAAATGAAGAGGGAACAAACCTCGAAAAAGAAGAGATAAAACAGTTACTTAACACAAACACGAATAACGAGAAAATAGTAAATAAAATACTCAACGACCTACAAGGATACGGTGAAATAGATAAGTTACTATCAGATGACAATCTTGAAGAGATAATGATAATAGGTAATGATAAGCCAATATACGTATATCATAGAAAACATGGGATGATGATAACAGATATACAACTTAAAGATAGAGAAATAAGACAAATCATAGAAAAAATAGCCAATAATGTACAAAGAAAAATAGACAAACAAACACCGATATTAGATGCCAGACTTCCTGATGGTAGCCGAGTGAATGCTACAATACCACCAGTAAGTGCAGATGGACCAACACTCACCATAAGAAAATTTAAAAAAGATCCATACACAGTAATTGATTTAATAAAATCAAATACAATGTCATCACAATTAGCATCATTTTTATGGATAGTAATAGAAGGATTGAATGTCCGTCCCTCCAATATTATAATAGCAGGAGGTACAGGATCTGGAAAAACCACAACATTAAACACGTTAACAACATTCATACCACCTTATGAACGTATAATAACAATTGAAGACACATTAGAAATGCAAATACCACATGATCATATTATTAGAACAGAAACAAGGCCACCAAACATAGAAAATAAAGGTGAAATAACAATGAATCTATTATTAAAGAATTCATTAAGACAACGTCCTGATAGAATAATTGTTGGTGAAGTAAGATCAAGTGAAGCAATAACACTATTTAGCGCACTTAATACAGGACACTCAGGTATGGGTACATTACATGCTAATTCAACCAATGAAACAATAACAAGACTGACTAATCCACCAATGAATGTACCGAACATCATGATAAACTCTATTAATTTTATAATAATGCAGAATAGAATATATAATGCTCATATTGGTACAATAAGACGCATAACAGAGGTAGCAGAAGTTGTTGGAATGGAAATGGGTCATGTTCAGTTAAATAAAATATTTCAATATAATGCAGCTAAGGACACGATAACATATACTGCTATAAATTGCAATGCTATAAATAAGATAGCTCAATTGAAGGGAATTAAATACACTGATGTTATGCATGAAATGGATAATAGAAAGAAGTATTTAGAAGAAATTAGTAAAAAAAATAATCTAAATATACATGAAGTCCAAACATACATTGATAAATACTATAACTAAAAAGAATATTAAAAAGAACTAATTTAAAAAAAGAAGATGTTAACACAATTGCTTATTAAAATAGGGTCAACTACAATATTATTAAAAAGAAAATTGTATGAAAAAATTGGAGACAATGATAATACAGAAACCACCGAATACCCAGACATAGAAAAAGAAATCAACAAGGAACTATTAGAAAATGAAAATAGTACCACACCTAAACTAAAAGATAAAAAATTACTAATCATAATACCTCTAATAATAACCTTTCTCATTAACATACAATTAGGAACACTGACTATATTAATTGTAATATTAATCATAGCAACAAAAAAAGAAATACCTAAAATTAAAAAAAATAAGAAACAAAATAATATCTCAAAAATACTGCCATTTGCATTAAGACAACTATCCACAGAACTTCAAGCAGGAATAGGCTTATTCGATGCTTTAAATACAATAGCAAATAGTAATTATGGTGAATTATCAAAGGAATTTAAAATAACATTAAATGACATACAATATGGAACCAATTATATAGAAGCATTCAATAAATTATCTCAGAGAGTTAACACTGAAATTATGAACAAAGTAATAAGTCAAATTATCAGAACCTTGACAAACGGAGGAAACCTTGCAAATACACTGAATATAATAGCAAATGAGAATTCTAAAACTATGAAGATTAAATATAAAGAATACTCAGAGAAATTAAACTCAGTAATGTTATTATACATGTTTATTGCAGTGTTAATACCTGTAATTATATTTATCATGATAATTGCAGCAACTACAGTTATGGGATCAATAATAAAACCAGAATTACTCCTAATATTATACTTATTCTTTTTTCCAATGATAATCACGTTTATGATAATAATCATAAAAAATATGGAACCAACATTATAAAGAAAGTCTTAAGAAAATGATATAAAATAAAAATAAGATAATACTAATTAAAACAAGGGAAGGAGAAGAAATTGACAAAAAAAGAAGAAGATTTTATAGGGAACTTCAAAGGAAATCGTGAAATAATAAGCCAATTTCTTGTAAAAACTAAAGAAATAAAGAGAACAAAAAATAATAAACCATACCTTGAATTAACTCTACAAGACAAAACAGGTCAAATTAAAGGAAGAATGTTCACAAAACAAACATATAAAGAGTTTGATAACATAGAAGTTAATAGTGTATGGAATATTGTTGGAAAAATTCAAGAGTTCCCGGTAGGATCTGGAAAATACAACATACTAATAAAAAAATTACATGTTTCAAAAAAGTATGAAAAAGATGAATTTATACGAAAAATAGAACACTATGATAGTCATGTGAAATATCTGAGAAATGCTATTAAAGGCGTTGAAAATCCTCATCTTAAAAAAATATTAACAACAATATTTGAAGATCCAGAATTTAAACATAAATTTTTCACTGCTCCTGCAGCCAAAATACATCACCATAATTATACTGGTGGATTACTAGTTCATACTAATGAAGTAATTGAAATCTGTGAAACAATATCTAACATATATGAAGGTATTAATCATGATTTATTAATAACAGGAGCGATATTACATGATATTGGTAAAATAAAGACGTATGACTATGATACAGAGGACATTGAAATAAATTATGAGGGAAGAATGTTAGATCATATTTTTATTGGAGCTAACATGTTAGAGACAGTAGTAGAAAAGATAGATACTCCTAAAACACTTCGAATACAATTGATCCATATGATTTTAAGTCATCATGGAAAAACAGAATTAGGATGGGGTTCCACAGTAGATCCTAAAATACCAGAAGCTATAGCTCTACATCATGCCGATGACATAAGTGCTAAAATCACAGATTCATTAGAATAAATAAAAGCATGTTAAATTAGGAAAAATTAATATATAAATTTATTATTAATTAAATCAAGATAGTATAATATGAATTATTATTTTTATTATTATTTTATGAAGGAATATTAACATTCACTAGTATGATATAATAATTTAATTATTTTTTATTAGACTTCATAATGATATATAAGGTGTAACGATGGATAAAATAAAAATAGCAATTGTTGGAATAGGAAATTGTGCTAGTTCTTTAATACAAGGAATTTACTATTACGCAGATAAAACAAAGGAAGATGTTGATGGATTAATGCATTGGGAAATCGATGGATATAAACCATCAGACATAGAAGTAGTAGCAGCAATAGACATTGATAAAAGAAAAGTAGGCAAAGACGTTAGTGAAGCAATATACGCCAAACCAAATTGTACAAAAATATTCTACCCAAATATGGAAAAAATGAACGTGAAAGTTTCAATGGGTAAAGTATTAGACGGTGTAGCACCACATATGAAAAACTATAAAGATGATTCTACATTCATAATATCTGATGAACCTGAACAATCAAAAGAGGAAATTGTAGAATTATTAAAAGAAAGCGGTGCAGAAATGTTAGTAAATTATTTACCAGTAGGTTCAGAAAAAGCTGGAAAATTCTATGCTGACTGTGCATTAGATGCAGGAATAGCCTTTATTAATTGTGTACCAATATTCATAGTAAGTGACCCTGAATATGAAGCAAAATTCAGAGAAAAAGGAATACCATGTATTGGTGATGATATCAAAGCACAAATTGGTGCAACTATCACACACAGAACATTAGCTAGTCTTTTTAAAGATAGAGGAGTAAAACTTGATAGAACATACCAATTAAACACCGGTGGTAACACTGACTTCCTAAATATGTTAAATCATGATAGATTAGCATCTAAAAGAGAATCTAAAACAGAAGCTGTACAATCTGTACTAGCACACAGATTAGATGATGATGACATACACATTGGTCCTAGTGATTACGTACCATGGCAAAAAGATAACAAATTATGTTTCTTACGTATGGAAGGTAGAACCTTTGGAGATGTACCTATGAACATCGAATTACGTTTAAGTGTTGAAGACAGCCCAAATAGTGCCGGATGTGTAATTGATGCTGTAAGATGCTGTAAATTAGCATTAAAACGTGGAATTAGTGGTGCTTTAACCTCAGTATCCTCATATATAATGAAACATCCACCTGTACAATATACAGATGATGT
>CACZOU010000015.1 GCA_902782945.1 uncultured Methanobacteriaceae archaeon | reverse complement strand
TGGGCTGGTGGTCTAGGGGTATGATACCTCCCTTACAAGGAGGGGATCAGGAGTTCAAATCTCCTCCGGCCCATTCAAATTAACTAAAATAACTAATTTTCATACAATTAATCAGATTATTACTAAAATTAAATAATTTATTCTAAAAAATCCTTAGAAGTTATAATACTTATTTTAAAAACAGTAACTCAGTTTAATTAAAAAAATAGTATAGTCTAATTTTAAATTTAAGTTTTTTATATTTTAAAAAAATAGAAAATGAGAGAAACTTTAAATATTCTAGTTTTACATTGTTAATGTTGCAATAGCTATTATTAGTGATATAAAGAATAATACAAATCCTTTGAATAATACATCAGATAGGTTTCTATCCACCAGTAGTAATCCACCGAAACAAATTACTGCACTTGTACCAATTTTACCTATACCTGTGTATGGTCCCATTGTCATTATATTAAATAAGTAAGATACTGCTGATGCAATAATTAATAATACTATCATGTATACTATGGTATGGTTTTTGAAGAAATCTAATACTCCACCCATATTCACTGAAACATGACTTACACTAGAACCAACATTACTTAATCTGTTACGTGAAGAGTAAGATGGTCTTGAATAATTAATATTTCTGTTATTATTGTTATTTCTTTTAAATAATGAGTGGGAGCTACTTCTATTGCTACTTCGATGTGGATTTAGACTAGCTGGTTTAATATTAACTGGTTCGTAGTATTCGTAATCATCATAGTCTTCTTCATCTGTTGGCTCTGTTACTATGGTACGTTTTGCCGCATAGTTTTTAGCTATTTTTATTAATCCTTTTCTGTCTACAAGTTTAATATTTCTTTTTTGTGCATATACTGCTGCACTATGTGTATAACTACTTGTTGTAAATATGATTATTTTAGATGCATTGGTAGCTCTTGCTGCATTTTCCATATCTTTTAATACATCTAATCCTATCTTCCAGGGTTCTTCATAGTTTTTACAAGCTACTATTACGTTAACTTCTCCTACAGAAGTATTAAGAACACCATAGATATCAATTACTTGATTAGCTATTTTATAATTTTTTGTTATTCTAAAACCACTATCTTCCATGATAGTAGCAATAAAATTAACCAATCGATCTTTTTCCAAGTTTCTCCCTCAATATAATTAGCTTTATGTTTATTTTGTGTATATTTTTTATATTTAATACTGAGTTATATTTTTATTATTTCATGTATAATAATTTAACGATATACCTATTTTTTTAGTAATTACTATATTTTCTATGTATTATCTTGTTAATTTATTGGAGAATAGATTATTTTCTCATGGTTTCAAGGGGCTTCTAGTATTATTTTTTAGTAAATGTTTAAAGAATAATAAGAAGAACGTGATATACATAATAATATGAAAATCTTAATAACGAACGATGATGGAATACATTCTAGTGGTCTTCTAGCTGTGAATAATGCTGTAAAGGATTTTGGAGAAACAACAATAATAGCACCAGTAACACAGCAAAGCGGTGTAGGACATGCAATAACATTAATGAAACCTTTAAGAGCTTATGATACAAAATTAAAGGATGGAACTATAGGATATGCAGTAACAGGAACCCCTACTGACTGTGTGATAATAGGGTCACAGGGTATTATGGATGAACAGCCTGATCTTATAATATCTGGTATAAATACTGGTGAGAATTTAGCTAAATCAATTACAACATCCGGAACTTTAGGCGCTACTTTCGAAGCATCAACATTTAATATACCTGCAATTGCTGTATCTATACAGGTTATACGTGAAGATATTAAATTTAAAGATGGTGCACATGAAATTGATTATAGTTTTGCTGAGAAGATACTTAATAAATTAGTTAAAAAGGTCATGAAACAGGGAATGCCTGAGGGAGTAGATATTTTAAATTTAAATGTACCATCAAAACCTAAATCTGAGGAAATTATTCAAGCTCCATTTGCTGATAGAATGTATAGTACTAATGTAGAAAAAAGAATAGATCCATATGGTCATCCTTACTATTGGATAGTGGGCAGTCTTACAGGAGAAGAAGATGTTGGAACAGATGTACACACATTACGGGTATTACACCAACCTGTAGTAACACCAATATCAACAGATATGGATGCTAATGTAGATATTACTAAATGGTTAGAAGAATAAATATTTTTTACTTATTTTCTAATCACATCAATACCCATGACTTTATCCACACCCTTTTTTTCTATATCATACGCAATATAACTGCTTCCAATAGCACCACTTTTACTTGTAAGAACCCGTACTGGTGCTAGACGTTCAACTTTTTCTTTTATCATACCACTTATGTTGATGGGAGTTGTCATACATCCTCCAGAACCTGTAAGGATAATACCCTCAAGGTCAGATTCCATGATACCATATAATCCATATATTTCCATAACAACACTCATTACAAGGGAATCTATTGCTAATAATCCTTTTCTATCTTTTTGAACAGCTTTTTTTATTATATCCTCTTTCACATTGTTTATTTTACTGTTTACATCTGCAATTTTTGATATTCCAGCATGTGAAAAGCATTCATTTGCTGTTTTCTTGCCTTCATCTATTTCCCGTATCATGCTTAGGTCTAGAGGACCGTGTATAAATCCCATTGCTCCTAGACATGCATCTATTGCACCTTTTATTTCACCATTTTCTACCAGTATGCAGACAGTGTTTGAGCTAATATCTGCTATTATCATGTTTTTCCATCCAGTGGTTTGATATGCGTAGTAGGTTAGGCTTACTTTTTCTGAACTTGCACAATGTGAGTAGCTTGCCCTGAATCGGTCATCTAGGAATTCACAGTCTGAATGTAGTCCTGGTATGAGTACTGCTGGTATTTTTAGGGATTCAATGTCTGTGTATACGTTACTTCCTCCTCCTGTTACTTTTCCAGCACCGTGTATTGATTGTATTCCTCTGTTTTTTACTTGTTCTAGTGGTGTTATTTTTGTTATTGCATCACCCATTGCATAGGTCATTGCCAGTAGTTTTATTTTGTTTATATCTACTTTTTCTTGAAGTGTATCTTTGAATGATACTTCTTTTCTGGATAGTTTATTCCTGTTTAGTTGAATATATGCTACTTCTTCTTTGTTTTCATCTATTATTTCGAAGGATACTGCTGTTGTTCCATGATCCATACCCATATAGTAATTCATATTTTCACCGTTAAATCTATTTATTTTAAAATTAGTGGGTGTAATGTAATAAAATAAGAGTGTTATTGTTTAAAAAGAGTTATTATATTTTTAGTTTAAGTTGTAATTTTTTTAAAAAAAAGAGTTAAAAGAGGTTATTGTATTTATTCCTCTTTTTCTAATCCACATGCGATTCTTAGGTTTTTACCTACTTTTTCGATTTGTTTTTCTCCTTCTAATCTTCTTTGTGTTAAGAGTTTAGGATAGGAGTTTGAAGAGTCTACAGCAAATTCAGTTGCGAATGTACCGTTCTGAATTTCTTTTAAGATTTCTTTCATGTTTGCTTTTGATTCGTCTGTGATGATTCTATCTCTTCTTGTTAATCCACCGAATTCTGCGGTGTTACTTACATCATGCCACATGTTTCCGAATCCTTTTTCATAGATTAAATCTACGATAAGTTTCATTTCGTGGCAGGTTTCGAAGTATGCCATTTCTGGTTTGTATCCTGCTTCTACCAGTGTTTCAAATCCAGCTTGAATAAGTGCTGTTAATCCACCACATAATACAGCTTGTTCTCCGAATAAGTCTGTTTCTGTTTCTTCTCTGTAGGTTGTTTCAATTACACCTGCTCTTGTGAGTCCTACTGCTTTTGCCATTTCCATTGCAATGTCAAATGCGTCTCCGGTTGCATCTTGTTCAATTGCTACTAGACCTGGTGTTCCGAATCCTTCGAGGTATGTTTCTCTTACTTTGGATCCTGGTGCTTTAGGTGCAATCATTGTGATGTTTACGTCTTCAGGTACTCTTATACGATTGAAGTGTATGTTGTATCCGTGTGAGAATGAAATTGTGTTTCCTGGTTCAAGGTTGTCTTTGATTTGGTTTTCATATACATCTTTTTGTATTTCATCAGGAATTAAGATGTGTATGATATCTGCTTCTTTAGAAGCTTCTTCGATTGTTTTTACTGTTAAACCTGCTTCTTTTGCTTTGTTCCAGGATTTTCCGCCTTCTCTTAAACCCATTACAATGTTTAATCCGCTATCTTTCATGTTTAGGGATTGTCCATGTCCTTGGCTTCCGTAACCTATTACTGCAATGGTTTTGTCTTTTAATACGTTTGTTGTAACGTCATCGTCATAATAAACTTTCATTTTATCGAGTACTCCTATAATTTAAATAAATTTTATAAATTACAAATCTGTATACAATAAATAATATGTCATGTCTTAATATAAAACATTTTATTTTATTATCATAACCAAAAGTTATTTTTTAATTATTTAATAGTCAATTAAAATAAAGAATGCATGCATATATATTATATAAGATTAGATTACCCTAGGTGAAAATATATGAAGCCATTAGAATTTAGAGATACAGAAATACGTGGAAGAAAACATCCTGCAATTGACCAGGTTCAGATTATAAATAATCAGACAAACTTTCCTATCAGTTGGTTAAATACTCAGGGGTATTGTGAATATTCCCTGTATTTAGAAAACTTTCAGCATATTAAAGTTAAAGCAAATAAAGCAATGTTAAGGGGTACAAAGGTACATAATAAACTTGAAGAGAACTTTAAGAAGGATGCGGTTGTTAAGCCATTAGATGAGATAATATCAACATCAAAGACACAGGAAGTTCTCTCCAGGGAATTTTTTGTTATGAGTGAATCCTATGGTATAAGAGGGTATATTGATGAAATATGGCTTACTCCAGATAGTATTGTTATAATAGATGATAAACCAGGTAGTAGAGCTTATTATTCAATGATTCATCAGGTATATGCATATTGTTTAGCATATAAGGATTCTATTGGTGATGATAGGAAAATTGAGGGAGCACTTAGAACTAGAGGTACTGATAATATATTTTGGCGTCATGAATTTGATGAGGAAGCTGAAAATGAGATAATAGATCTTATAGAACATGTGCAGAATTTAATTGCAGGTGAAGATGACTTTATTCCAACAACTAATCCGAATAAGTGTCGCGCATGTAGATTTAATAATGCATGTCCTAATGCACAATAAAAAAAGAGTATATATAAAAGGGGGATTATAATACTTTATGTCCCCGTGTAATTGCTGTCACACCCGTTTTTGCTGTTTCTTTTATACCATAGGGTCTTACTAGTTTTGTCAATGCCTTTATCTTTGTTGGGTCTCCTGTTATTTCTATTGTC
>CACZOU010000014.1 GCA_902782945.1 uncultured Methanobacteriaceae archaeon | reverse complement strand
TTTTGTTTTATTTAAGACAGCCATTGTCCAAAACCATATATCATCAGTATTTGGACATAGTTTTCTAAATAATTTATCATAGGTTACTTTTTCATTTAATGAATGTGGGGGGAATAACGTTCCAGCACCATTTGTAGGAAAGTTTAAATAGGAGATATTATTACCCTCAGTAGCTACTTTCCATTGATTATATTTTTTAAAATTATTCTCATCGTCTAATTGAATATTTCTACATCTTGTTGATATAATATTCTTAGGATAATTGATATGATCTTCATATAAATTTTGTAACCAATCTTTAGGGTAATACAAATCATCATCTGCTGTAACTATGCATGAATTAGGGTATTCTTTTAATGTAGGAATCAATTTTTTATATGAACGATAATTTTCACACCATTTGATTGTTAATCCATTTTCTTTCAAATTTAAAACAGATTGGGGAATATCTTCTTCTTTATTTGGGAATTCTTCATTAGCTAACCATAATATTACTTTGTTTGGTTTAAATGATTGAGTGAGCAAAGAATATAGACAGTATTTAATATCATCCATACGTTCTGGAAAAGATGTTAATGAAACAATAATTTGTTCATTGCCTTCAATATTATGATTAATACCTACTTCTTTAAAATTAGAAACTTCATCATCTAATTTTAATCTATCAACTGATTTGATGACCTTAGTAGATGGATTTATTCTTATTTTACCTTCATAGTATCCATTATTAACAAAATATACTAGAGGATTAGATGTTATATTATATTCTTCTGAATAAAATTCAGTATTAAATCTTTTACATGGGTTATATCCCTTATAAACTCCGTCACACAAATAATCAATAAGAGGGTCTAAAACACCATCATAATTATAATTATTAATATAATAGTCCTCATCAAATAATTTTAGTTTATTAATATAGTCTTTTGTTTTTTCAAAAGATTTAACATAATCATCATCAACATAACTAGCATATAAAACATTATCATGTGTTATATCTGATTCAATACTATTTAGTGGATTAATTTTATTAAATTCATTCAATTCCTCAAATGAATTAGAATTTAGCACACGAATATAAAAGGAATATCTTTTCAAATATAATTTTTTAAGGATATCTTTGTTAGATAAGTTTAAATTCATAAAATCTTCTTTTATTTTATTAAATAATATTTCTGTATAATCTTCATGAACTCTATTTAAAATATTACGATACTCTGCAATTTTAGAGGATAAATAATTAAATTCTAACTCTTCATAAAAATTGTTTTTTCTTAAAAAACTCTCAATGCTTTTATATACATCTATAATAACAAGAGCTTTTCCATTTGATTTAATTTTTGCTTGTATGGATGATTCATTTAATTTATTGTAATGATATAAAATTTTAGGATAATATGCAATTTTTGAAGCTAAAGTAGTGACAGCAACGTTAAAATACATATAATTAAAAATTGGTATTTCTGAAAATTTAATATTATTGTCTACTAAGAATTTTGTTTTATAGAGTTTAGACCATGGAACAAAAAAACTACCCATTACTAATTTATTATTTTTGTAATGATAATCAAATATTAAATTACTAAAATCATCTTCATTGTTATTAAAATATTTTCTTTCTGTATATTGGTTATTTATTTTATGTTCAATTGAATTAAATAAAAGTAGGTCAACATTAAGCTGTTCAGCTTTATCATAAAGTGATTTAAACCCATCTTCTTCAAACCAATCATCAGAATCTACAAATAAAACGTATTTACCATTAACATATTTTAATCCTAAATTACGGGCAGCACCAGCACCATTATTCTCTTGTGTGAAAACTCTTACTCTATCATCTTTATTGGCATATGATTTTAAAATTTTTAATGAGTTGTCAGTAGATCCATCGTCAACACAAATAATTTCAATATCTGTGAACGATTGGTTTAATAGGGAATCTAAACATCTATTTAAAAATTCTTCACTATTGAAAACAGGAATAATAACAGAAATTTCAACCATATTTTACATCCTTTATTACTATTAATCATATTTTTTTAAAATATAATATTTAATTTTTATGTAATGAGGAGTAGTTTTTTTCCATATAACTAAATTTGACATAGGGATATTTAATTACTAGTACTATGTAATACACATTAAAAATAAGAATATCAATATCTGTTTTTTGAATAATATTCTCTTAGAAAAGTAGTATAGATGAATAGGTTTAATCACCTATTATCATTATGTTTATTGTTCTATTACTTCTTGGTCCGTCTAATTCTACAAAGAATATGCTTTGCCATGTTCCAAGGCTTATTTTTCCATCAATTATGGGTAATGTTTGTGTTGGTGTTGTAAGCATTGCTTTTAAATGGCTAGTAGCATTATTATCTATTCTGTCATGAAGGTAGTTATCATTGGGAACTATTTTTTCTAAGAATTTAGCATAATCTTTTTTCAGACCTTCTTCATCTTCGTTAATCATTATACTTGAAGTTGTATGTTTGGTGGATAGGTTTACTAGGCCATTTGTTGTATCATGTTTTCTAATAATATCGTTTACATTACTTGTAATATTGATAACTTCAACATTTTGATTTGTGTTGGTATGTATCATGTCATGTATTATTGACATATTAGTGTACACTCCTAGAATTGTGATTCTATGTCTTCATAATCCATAGTTCTCTCACAATAATAACATCTTAATTTAACAGGCTCCTTATTTTGTACATAGAATCTGTTTTCTATTGGTTCATTAGAATTTGTAATACAATTAGGATTACTACATTTCACAACGCCAACAATCTCATCCTTAAGTTCAACAGGAGATTTACGTATATTTTCATAATCACGTATAATATTAAGAGTAGCCTGAGGAGCAAGAAGTACTAATTTATCAACTTCTTCCTGTGATAATTCACGACCTTCAATCTTAATAATATCCTTCTTACCCATATGTGATGATTCAACATTAATAGCAACCATGATAGGAGTTTCATCATCAGGTAAATTAAGCATGCTTAATATATTCAAAGCACGATTAGCCTTAATATGATCAATAACTGTACCATTTTTTATACGTTTTACTTTTAATTCATCTTTAACCATATAAATCAACCTCTATTCCCGGGGATTTTTCCATTTACGTGTTTTTATTGCTTGACCACTCATAAAATCATTAATCTCATAACTAGATAATAATGATTTACCGAATGCTAGTAATTTATCATCCTTATTAACAATCAGTACTTCATCATTTCGTCTTATATTTTCATCACAATCCATGACGAACTTGTTAAATACTGATTTTCCTTTAAGTGCAAATGGCTCTGAATCCTCTGTAACAACAACACGCATATGAGGAGCATCAAAGAATTCATGTAATCTGATAGCACCTAAATCAGATAATATGAGAAATCCATCATTAGCTCTCATGTTAACAATATTAGCACCATCCTCGAAGACGTGTCTAATCTTCTTGGTTTTACGACTCTTCTCAATAGTTATGTTATCTGGATTATCACCAAATAATGCTGTTCCAGCACCAGTACCAAACTGGTAATCAGCAATATCCTTTAATCTATCAAAATCAGATACCATTGCATCTGGTAGTTCAAGCTCTTCTTCAACAAGATTATATCCTTTTAAATCAAACTTGTCCATAACTTTCCTGTGAATTAATATATTATCATATCTGGTTGTATATTCATCAATAGCATTTCTGATAAATTGTTTTGAGTCCTCATCATGTATTGATGGAGATTCGTTCTGTGCTAATGGATAATACTCATCTAAACTAAGTGGAATAATTCCGAATGGAACATCTGCCACTACAACATCACTATTACTGTAATCTAGATATGTATCATTGTTAGAGTAGAATGTTGGAATCTTTGGAGTATACTTTTTAATGTATTCTCTATGAACATACTTGCTATATGGTTTACGAGTATGCGGTAGTATTACAAGATTTTTATTCTTTGGTTTAAGATTATTAAGACATTTCATGTGTTTTGAAACTTCGGGTCTGGATAATGATTCGTATCCTGTGTAGAAGAATGCTGTTTTTTTACTGCTAGGATTAAGTTTTTCCATATCCTGCTGGTATTCTTTTAATCTTCTAAGACCATCTAATAGGAATGGGTGTGACCTGCAACGTAATTCTACAAGTTTCATTAATTCACCATCAACGATAGCTTGTCTTATTCTTCTTATTTCTGCAAAGCTAACATGAAGGTTATGTTCAGCTATAAGTTTAGCTCTTTTTTCTTTATCCATTTGTTTTAATTCATCTACAGTATATTCTGTACAAACTCTGCAGCTACATGGCATTTCTATAAGATCTTCTAGTTTAAGTGTACCTTCAGGCATCATGAATCTGTCTTTATTAGCATAAAGTATGTATGCGGCACTATCGAATAGGTCACATCCCATTGCAACAGCTAGTGCAAATACCATTGGATGACCTGCACCCATAAGATGTCTAGGTTTATTCTCTGGTAATCCTCTCATAGAATAAATTACTGCATCAACTAAATCAGCATACCTGTACATTTCCATTAAGGGTACAACTGCACCAATAGGATAAATATCTGCATCATATTGTGCTATTTCTTTTGCACATTTTTCTCTTAAATCAGGAAATGTAGATCCCTGAACTACACTATTTAGCAAGAGATTACTTCTAACACGTGATGCTTCTTCTGCTCTTTTTATTGTTATTTCAAGGTCTTCTTCTGCTTCTTCACGTTTTACATAGGGTGCTGTCGGAATATCAAGGGAAGTTCCTATATCTGTTCCTATTTCTTCCTGAAATTTTATTACTTCTTCATTTGTTATGTCAATATCACCATAAACTGATAATTGGAATGAACCGGAATCTGTTTCTATAGTTCCCGGAAAATCAATTAAACTGTGCACTCCTTCCTCTAGTGCCTTCTTTTTAAGTTCTTCATTCTTGTATATGATGTAAGAATTTGTGATAACAATTTCTGCTCCAAATTTCTTCACATCTAATGTTTGTTTACCTGGATGAACTACTGGCATGAGTGCTGGTGTAGTTACAGTACCATGTGGTGTTTTAAACTTACCTACTCTACCCATAGCATCTTTGTATTTAATTTCAAAATCCACGATTATACATCCACCATTATTTAAAAAATTTATTTACTATTACTATTTCTGTTTTTCTTGTATGAAATAATTTATTAATTATGTAAATGTTATTTCTTTAATAATCTTGGAATTTGTAGGTAATTTTATTATAAAAAAAGTATGATGAGAAAAATGTTAAAGGGGGATTATAGCTTATTTTTAGCTTTTCTTGTTAGTGTATTTATCTTACGTAATGGTTTTGTTATATTCCAGCTTAGTGAATTGTTCATCTGACAGTATTCTTTTGATAATAGGAATTCCTCTGATGTGTCTGATATTAGCACTAATTCAAACATTTTTTTATACTTAGGCTCAATGTTTTTCATCATGTCCATGTATAATTCTTTGTTATTGAATATTTTTATGAAATCCTCACGCATAGTATTATAGTAATCTTCTTTAAATTCCTCTTTAATCTTTGAAAATCGCATGTATGCTAGAAACATCTTATTATTATATAGTGTTACCTTGTATTTACCAAATAAATCATATTCCTTAAATACATCCCATACAAGATTATATATTGCTATTGAATCAATAAAGTGCTGATTTCCAGCAGTTGTTGATGATGTTGGATACCATCTTCTCATAAATAAATATTCCTTGTAGAAGTATATTCTTTCTGCACTAAAAAGTGCCTTCCAGAAGAATACATTATCATCAAATACTAAGCCTTCAGGAAATCTCACATGATTTTCTTCTATAAAATCTCTTTTGTAGAGTTTACTCCATGGCGTAACTGTTATTTTAAATATCAAATCACCAATATCTTTGTAGTTAAAGATGTTATCTCCTACTTTTCTTGCTAGCCTATTCATACTATAATTTTCTGCTTTGTAGGTTTTATCTTCTTTATCATTATAATTTAATGCCCTGAATAGTACAAAGTCCACATTTTTTTGCTGTGCAATATTATAAGTATCTTCTAATGCATTTAATTTTAGCATGTCATCAGAATCCATGAGAAATAGGTATTCTCCCTTTGCAAGGTCTATTCCCCTATTTGTAGCTACTGCATGACCACCATTTTCCTGTGATAAAACAGTCATACGGTCATCTTTATCTGCATATTCCTTTAGTATATCAAGTGATTTATCAGTTGAACCATCATTTACACATATTATCTCTATATCTTTCAGTGTCTGATTTACAATAGTATCAAGACATTCTCTAAGATATTCTTCTACATTATATACTGGTATTACTACTGATACTTTTACCATATGCTCACCAACATTCTTTTACATTTATTTTTTCCCTTGAATGCTATTTTTTCGATAGACCTTATGAATCCTGTTGTTTTCCAACT
>CACZOU010000013.1 GCA_902782945.1 uncultured Methanobacteriaceae archaeon | reverse complement strand
TCACACATTACCTCTGGAGTATAACTATCAACATATACCATTGATGATAAACAAGAAACCAATATCAATAAAATGAAAAGTACTCTCTTATTAGTAGTGGATTTAATGTTATCACAAAGATATGTGAAGCCCAGTCCTGCAACTAGAATCATAGGATATGATGCAACTTCTAATATTCTGATAGAAACTGTTTGTACTCCTAAATAAGTAGTTTGACTAATAAGCATCAAAGATACTGTCCATAATATTAAGAATAATGATTTATCTGATCTGTTTTTAATTAAGTATACATAGCCCATGATTGTTAAAACAGAAGGAATTATACCATAATATTTAAAAAAGAAATTAGGTAATGATAAAAGATTACCTGCTTTTGAATTGAATACTAAGGTATACTTCAGGTACACATAAATCCACCAAGGTAAACCAACACTTGCAACAAATAATATGAAGATTACAAGATAATTAATATTAAGATTTCTTCGTAATAATTGAACTAATCCATATAAACCCAATACAAATACCGTGATAATAGATGTTGCCATATGTAAATTAAATATAATACCTAATAGAATTGCTGAGAAAATTATACTTCTTATATTATTATCCTTAAATCCATTGTAAAAGTATACACAACATAATAAGGATAATCCAATAGCAATTGTTGCAGGTGTACATATTACACTTCTATTAAATGTTATAAAAGATAACATTCCCAGAACACCTGTACACATACCTGTTTTAAAATCAAATAATTTATAACTAGACCATGTTATTGAAAATATCAGAAAGAATGAAAAAACTGGCTGTAATAATCTCACAAGGCTAACTAATCCTATTCCTGTTACTTTAGATAAACCTGCTAATACTAAATGAAATAATGGAGGATACATTATCAACCTACCATAAGGTGCAACCGTTTCAAAATCCCAAAATACTAATCCATTTCTCATATATAAATCAGCCATGTGAATATGATAGTAAACATCCCATGATATAGGAAAAGTATACTTGTATAATAATATTAAAGCTATGATAAAAGAAAGCCCAGCTGGAATAGTTAGAGTAATTTTTTCATGATTTCTGTATTGCATTAAAATTCATCCTTTATTAATATTATATTCTCTAGAAATATTAGATTTATCTAGAAAACAATAGGAATAATTACATCAATATATCGAAGAAAGATCATTCCATGAAAAAATAAGTTAAAAAAAACATGTATACATAACGTATACATAATATAAATACTAATGAAAAAAAGCGTTAATTCCCCCATAAATAACCATTCTAAGCAGTAATTCAATGTAAACAAAATGTATACATCAAAATAAAATAGCAATTTTTTAATGATTTTGAAGATAGTAAAAAATAGTTATTGTACACTATTTGATAACTAAGATTACAGTTAAAATGTTACATTATAACATACATTATTTGAAAAAAAATGAAAGTATACAAGAAGTATACCTCAATAATCATATTTAAAAAAAATAGTGAATACAGAAATATCTAAAAACATGAAAAGTATACATGAAGTACACATGAAAATTATACTCATTTTATCAACACAATAAATAGATTTTATATGTAAACTTTATGTAAACATTTGAGAAAATATTTATTTTTAAAATAATTATTGTTGAATATATACACCAATAATCTGATTTAAGAAAATTTAATCATGTATACATTAAGTAAACAAAGAGGAATTATTTGACTTATAATACAAAACATTAAAATAGAATGTAAACAAAAGATTATAATAGATATTATAAAACTAATTAATGTACACATGAAGTATACATAATTTATTTGACAATACAGATGTACACTTAAAGTACACAGATATTAAAAGAGGGAAATAAATTATAAAAAAAGCTACAGATCTTTATGATGATGTATAATTAAGAGACTCTTAAATGTACACATACATAAAACATGAAAAATTAGATGTATACATTATGTAAACATTACTATTTAACCAAATAATAATAGAGATAAGGAATATTTATGAGTTCAAAAACAGCTACTATAAGATTCAAAAACGGAGAAAAATGGGAAAACTTCTTAGAAGAAATTGAAAAAAACAATGGAACTACCAGAGGACATATAGGAACAACAGTAGAAACACTCATAGATATATACATAAAATATCCTGATATTACTGTAGAAAAATTAGTCGAATTAGAAAAGAAAAATGAAAAATCATTAAAAAAGATAAACAAGCTAGAAAACGATATAACCAATAACAATTCTGAGGAAATAGAAAAAACTAATAAAGAACTTGAAAATCAAATAGAAGAAGAAAAAAAGGAATACTTAGAATTACAGGATAATTATGAAAAGATCCGATTAATGAATAATGATTTAGAAGAAAAAAATAAAGAATTACAAGAAGAAACATTTAAACTTCAGAAAGAAAACATAGAGTTAACTAGTAAATTAGAATATCCTGAACGAGAAAATAAATTATTACAGAAAAACTATGATCAACTAGAAGAGACATATAATCAACTAAAAGAGGATAATAAAAATATTAATAAAATGTTTGATACAATAAATGATGAATTAAAACAGCAACAAAAAGATACTAGAACTGCCAGAAGTGATTATAAACATATTGTAGAAACATTAAATAAATTACAGGAAGAGTACAATAATCTTCAAAATGAAAACAAAAAATATACAGTATTATTTGCAGAAATTAAGAAAATGTCTTTAACTGAAAGAATACTTGGAAAATATCCTGAGAACATTAAAGAATTAAATTCTGGAAATTAATTAGTTAAAAAAAAATAAGTAAATAATTTAAAAAAAATATTAGAAAAGAATTTATAAAGCTAATTCTATATCTTCAGCTTTAACAGTCTTTCTGCCAGCATGTTTTGCTAATGCTACAGCATCTTGACTAATTTCTTCTCCGTATGCTTCTAAAATTTCAGCTAATGCAACTTTAGCATCTTCACTAACTCTTGCTGCACCTGCATTTTTTAAAATTCTTGCAACAGGTGCTATTGGTAATTCTGTCATGATAAATTTCTTCTATAAGTTTAATTACTTTTATATATTAAAGTCTAAATATATAAACTTTATTCTAATATATTGACTTAAAAAGTAATTTAGGTTAATTAATTTGACTGAAAATTAATATTAAAAAATAGTAGATTCTATATAAGAATTAAGAATAATACCTTATCTTAATATAGAAAAAATAGAAATTTACTTTTATTTAAAAAAATAATTAATAAAAAATAGAAAGGTAATAAATAGAAAACTAATTTCTATGAATCTTAGTAGGATCATCCAATATTAATTCAAGTTGACCATTATAAGAGGTCACTTTACCTGTTAATTGTATTGATTCACCTTCATTTAATTCCATATTTATTTCTGTAGAGGGAAATATTACCACATTAATAGAACCAGTGTTATCTGTTATTTTTATAATTTTAGTATTTGATTTTGTTATTGTATATGAACTTATGGTTCCGGAAATTTCTACATAATTATCTATTTTACTATTGTCTATTTTATTTATTGTTAGTTGTTCGGGTGTTACAAATGTAAATGTAATTATTAGACCTATTAATCCAATAATTGTAGTGATTACTGATAATTTAAATATTTCTTCATCTCGCATAATTATATAATAAACAATTATTTGAAGGTTATATTAATTATTTTGTAATTCAATCATTTGATGCAATTTTTCTACTGTATCCACCTGGTCTAATCCAATATCATCTCTTACTGAAATTATAGCCGGAAATCTAAGAGAGTATCCAGTTTCATATTCATTACTTTCTACAATTTCACTGTATGCTACTTCTAATATCACTTGAGGCTTGAATGTTACTGTTTGCTCTGATTGAGAAATTATTAGTTTTTCCATACGTTTTGTTAATGATGCTAGTAATTCATCAGTTAATCCTGTTGCTGCATGCACTAGTGTTTTATATTCTCCTGTTGATTCATCTAGTAAAGATAATAGGTATGATCCAAAGAATTTAGCTCTTTTACCTTTACCATAGGTTCCACCAGTTATTACACAGTCTAATGTTTCTCTAACTGGTTTATATTTAAGCATGTTTTTTCCTCTTTTACCAGGAGAGTACGGACTATTAATATCTTTAAACATTATTCCTTCATGTCCTGTTTCAATAGACCATTTGAATAATTGTTCAGCATCCTCATAATTTTCAGGAGTTACTATTTTCATAGTACTTAATTCTACTTTTTCAGAAGTTTTAACTATTTTTTCCAATAGTTTTCTTCTTTCACCAATAGGCTGTTCTGCTACTGGTGTTTCATAATATAATACGTCAAATAAAAATACTTTTAAAGGTATTTTTTCCATCATTTTATCAATGTTATATTTACGTTTTACACGTTGTAGAATGTATTGGAATGATATTGGTTTATTATCTTTTGTTGCAATTACTTCTCCTTCTACTATGAAGTCTTTGTCAGGTAATGCTTTTTCAATGTATTCCACAACTTCAGGTAATGCATTGGTTACATTTTCAAGTCTTCTGGTGAATATTTTTGTATGACCTTGGGTGTGGTGAATTTGTACTCTTATACCATCATATTTTGTTTCACATATTACATGTTGCATTTCTTCTATACTTTGTTTTATTCCGGGACTTAATTGTGCTAACATTGGTTTGATTGGTTTTCCTGGTGTGATTGTTATTGATTTTACTGATTCTTCTGATGTTTGTGCTTTTTTTGCTACTTCGCCTAGATCATTAGATAACATATATGCTCGGTCTATTACTTCTTTATCTATATTATATGCCTGTGCTATTGCATCTACTAGTGTTCCTTCACCTACACCTATTCTTAGTTTTTCTGTTATTGTTCGTGTAATATATTTAGCTTCTAGAGGTGTTGCAGATGTATATAATTCTAGTATATAATTTAGTTTTTTATTTTGTGATTTACTTCCTGTGATTGACTCTGTTTTTCTTAAATTATTAATGACTTTTTTTACTGTTAATGGTACTTTGAAGAATGTTACTTGTTTATTGTTACTTACTAGTTCCTGTGTTATTTCGCCCATATCTCCTACTGATGCTAATTTATCTTCAATTGTTGTGGTGTTTTCACCGAGTAGTTTAGATAATGCTTTGATTATTAATTGTGTTGATATTCCCATTTCCTTGTCACTCCAAGGTGGGAATATTTTTCCTTGCAATAATAATGTTACATCATATGTAATTTCAGGATCTGTTTGTGAAATATCTCTCAGAAAATCTGCTATAATTGCTGTTTTATCCAATCTACTTGAAGTATCAGCTATTTTTTCATAAGTTTCTACTAGTTTTGTATAGGATGTGTTAGTCATTATCATCACTAAATTAATGCTTTGAAGTATGTGCCCTCTTTTTCTTTTATTTGGAAGATAGCAACATCATTTTCTTGTGCTATTTGTTTATATGTTTCTACTTTATCTTGAGGGAAATTTATTCCTAAGTATATAGCTTCTGGTTTCATAAATGTTAATTCTAAATTATTTTCTGTTATATTATATACTTCCTGAAGTTTATCTTCTATTATATTATGTAATTCTTCTGAGTCTAGTATTGATGATACATCTTGTATTAGATGTTTGTAGTTATAGTTTAGTTCATCATTATCTGTTTCTAGATAATTATTTTTTAGTATTTCTTGTATTTTTGAAGAGTTCATTGTTGTGTTGTATACTGGTTCTAGTAAATTGTCTAGCATTCTATATTCAGTTTCTGTGTATTTATGGTTTGTTATATAGTTCCATTCGTTATCATATTGAGTGTAATTGCTGTTAATTTTTAGTAGTGATGCACAATGTGAGTTATATATTGTGTAATCAAAGTCTTCCCTTTTTGGTTGTTGATTTACGTATAGTACTGGGAATAATTTTTTTAATTGTCTTACTGTATTTTCTGTTATCTCTTTGAAGTCGTATACTACGTTAAATCCTGTTTGATTGTCTGTATATTTCTCCCATGTTTGTTGATTGTTATATGGTGTTTGGAATGTTGTGCTATATATATTATCTTGGTATAGTTTCATTGTAAAATATGCATTTACTATGCTGAATACTATTTGCTGTGTAATGAATTGATTCATGTATTCTTTCCATTGTTTCTGGTCTTCGGGTGTCATGTCGTCTGTGTCTTTAGTATATACTAGTGTCATTAGTTTTATGAATGGGAAGTTTGATTTGTTTATTATTTCTTTTTCCTCATCTTTTAGGAAGTTTGGATCTTCTTGTTCTAGTTTTGCTATTTGTTGTTGCATTAGATTGTTTAGCTGTGATTTAATTATTTTTTCATAGTTTGTTTGGATTATTTTGTCATTGTAATTGTCTAATAATTTTGATTTGGTTAGTGTTAGTTTTCCTTTGCATAATTTATCTAATTCTTCTTTTTTTGTATTTTCTGGATAGTATTGTGCTATTACTGGTGGAAAGTGTTCTATTTTGAGTTTATCAGCGTTTTCTAATTCTTGGGGGTTATTTTGATTTGTAGCAAATATTTTAAAAAAGTCTGTTTTCCATTTTTTATTAATTGTTTCATCAAACATGTTTTCATTTCCTATATGTCCTTGTGATAATAAATTATTTTTTTTATTTTTGAGTACTTTTAGTCTTTATTATTAATATTTGTTTTATGTGTTAGATGTTTTTAACTAGATAATTCATCATGATTAATAATTAGAAATATGTTTTTTAAAAAGACCAGATAAATAGTTATATTTAATATTACGGATTATTTAGTAAATAAAATAGATAAATATTAAAATTAATAGAAATTATTATAAAATAAGTTTTAATCCAATGTTAAATACAATAAAAAGACATATAACGTCCGTTATTATAATACATACGTTTAAAAATTAAAAGAAATATATTATTTAGTATCTCATGAATAATTAAGGGGGGCTATCTAATGACTGATGAAAATAATAAAACAAACAATGATAACGAAAAATTATCATTCACCCAATCATTAAGAAAAGAAGGTCTAATAAAAGGATCATCAAATGAAAAATCAGAAACAGTGACAACCAGTGAAAAAAAGGTTGAAACTAAAATAGATGAGGATATAACTAAAAAAGTAGAAGAAACAAAAGAAGAACCTACAAAGGAAATTCAAAAAACTGAAACAAAAACAAGTAACAGCAATAACTCCGCATTATTAATAGCAATAGTATTAATCATCATCATAATCATATTATTACTGTTATTGATGCACTAATGACTATCCTCTTCTCTATCTCTTTTTTTTAAAAAATACACTATCTTAACATCTTCAACTCAATAATTAAATAATATTATTTTAAATAATATTAACAACTTTTAATAAAACCTCAAAAAAGTTAAAAGATAATTAACAAACAATGCTAACGATTATATAATAATATATATACATGTGATTATCATAAATAATAAATAACTTAAATAAAGAGGACGTGTTCTTATAACAACTGAAAAAAAGAATAAAAAAAATAAAATTGTTGCCATAGTATTATCCTTCCTCGTAGTAGGACTTGGAAATATATATAATGGCCTATATAAAAGAGGCCTAGTAGAATTCGGAATAGCAATCATGTTATCATTTATACTAGCAGACTTATTAAAAATGATTCCTTATGGAATGTTCATAATGTTCTTAATAGGATTAATGTGGTGGGCATACGTATTATATGATACACAAATATGTACTGATGCAATTAACAACAACCATAGAGTACCATTGTTCTTAAACAGAGTAAAATTATACTAATTGCGTAACATAACAATAAGAGTAAATAGTTATAGAACCCTCGATTTTTATAATAATGAAAAACAATGATATGGAAAAGATTATAACAAAAAATTATCCTCCAACACTATTTTTTTTAAATTACTTAATCCTATTATTAGATAAAAAATAAACATAATAAATAATCAATTTTTAGGGAAAATAATCATGACAGAAACAAACAGTATTTTAATAAAAGACACAACCATACTTTCAGATTCCATTATAAAAGGATCAGTACTTGTAGTAGATAATAAAATTGAAGAAATTAGCACCAATTTAGTAGATAAAGATGCTGATATAGTTATAAATGGACAAAATAAAATCACTATGCCTGGATTAATAAATACACATTCACATGTTGCAATGACATTACTAAGAGGTGTTGGAGATGACCAGGATTTACAAACATGGCTAAATGAATATATATGGCCTAGAGAAGCTAAATTAAATGAAGAACTAGTATATGCTGGATCTAAATTAGCAATGGCTGAAATGATAAAAACTGGAACAACCACCTTCAATGATATGTACTTTTACATGGAAAAAACAGCTAAAGCTGTAGAAGAATCAGGAATGAGAGCATTACTAGGATATGGAATGATAGATTTATTTGATGAAAAAAAAAGAAAATCAGAACTTAACGAAACTAAAAAATTTATCGATAAATGTCATAACACGGCTGATGGAAGAGTACAAGTAGCAGTAGCTCCTCATGCTCCATACACCTGTTCAGAGGAAATTTTAAAAGAATCTAAAAAGTTAGCTGATACACATAATCTAAAATTACACATACACGTATCTGAAACTAAGCAGGAAGTAACTGACTTACAAAAAGAAAGAAATGAAACTCCATTTGAATATCTAAATAATATAGGTCTTCTTGATGAAAATACAATCGCTGCTCACGGTGTCTGGACAACACCTGAAGAAATGAAAATACTAAAAGAGAAAGATGTATCCATATCACATAACCCATCAAGTAACATGAAACTGGCATCAGGTATTGCACCTGTAAATAATTATATTAAAAATGGTATTAATGTTGGAATAGGAACTGATGGAGTATCCTCAAACAATAATTTAGACATGTTCAGTGAAATGAAATTAACAGCACTTCTTCAGAAAGTAAACACTCTTGATCCTAAGGTATTACCTGCAAAGGAAACATTTGATATGGCAACTAAGAATGGTGCTAAAGCATTAGGTGTTAATAGTGGTAAAATAAAAGAAGGTAAACTAGCTGATATCATCATAGTTAATACAAATGTTCCACATATGACTCCTGTAAGAAATCCATTAAGTAATATTATATACTCAGCACTAGGTACTGATGTTGACACAGTTATATGTGATGGTAAAATATTAATGGAAAATAAAGAATTAAAAACTATCAATGAAAAAGAAGTTATATCAGATGCAATAAACGCTGCAGCTGAATTATAATTTTCAACTATTTTTTTAAAAAAAAAGACTAATAGATTAAAAAATAATCTATTATTTATTTTATCCTAATAATGAGTTAAATCCTGCATAAGATACAAATTGAGAGAATTTATCAGCCGGAACTGCTTTAATATTACCCTGTGAATATTGTTCTAAGGCAGCTTTTATTAATGCTGGTTTATTATTGTTTTTTTGAGCAGCATCTTTTATTCCCTGAGCTAAATTTTCAATAGCGTCGCCTCTAGTTGCACCATTTTGAGATTGGTCTTCTCTTAAGAAATCAATTGAACTAACATTTTCAACTAGTTGTCCATTTGAATAAACAGGACCTACTGCATCAATCATAGCATCTATAGCTGTTGGAGTTACTACTACCACCATATCTGTACTAATATTTGTATTATATTTTACAATATCTTGAGCAATCTTAGTACCATTCTCTAAATTATCGCTCCATAATGAATCGTGTAAGTACCATTGATTAAGTCCCTCTGCTTGCATGTCAGAAGTTGGGGTTAAGTTAGGGTCGGTCATTCCTCCTGGATATACTGGGGTTATATTTCCCACTTTACCATCTGTAACATCGACAACAAATGCCATATCGACAGCACCTATTCCTGGACGATTTTCTGAAGGATCTGTACATAATACTAGAATATTATGTTCTCCTTTAAAGTTTTGTTGTGCTTGTTGATAATTTACCAAGAAGTAGACCCCAACTACTACTATTATGGCAACAATTACCAATAATACTATTTTCTTTTTAGAAACCATATTATCACTTAATTAATTTTAATATCGATACCTGATAATTAATAATAATATATTAAACAAACTAATTAATATTAATATGGAATTATTGAAGTAAAAATTAATCCTAAAAAACATGAATACAAACAGTGATTACATCAACCAGGAAGTGTATATATTTGACAAAAAATGATATAAGTACAAAAGAACATTTCATAAATAAACTACGCATATTGAAACATGAATTTACAGATTCTATAGATTTATGGAAATATAATATAAAAAGATACACTGCTGGAAAAGAAGAAAACACAAATAATACCCGTATATCTCAGGATAAAAAGGATACATTAACGGTAGCATTTGTTGTAACTCAAAATAATGAAAATACAACAGCAGGGGATTATTTTACAGCATTAACCTTAGCCAGGAAATTAAAAGAGTTTGGATGGAATATTAAATATCTCGCACAGTATCCTACAATAGACCAGAAAAACTGGTATTATATAGATGATGATGTTGATGTAATTATATCGCTTCTTGATAGATATAATTTAAATAAAATTAGGTCAAATAACAAGTCTTTGCTAAAAATAGCATGGATACGAAACTGGTTTGAATTATGGGTTGAACTACCTTACTTTAATCAATATGATATTATACTTTCAAGTAGTAATAAATCATGCGAATTCATAAAAGAAAAAACAGGAAAGGATGCTATACTTTATCCCCTAGCTACAGACCCATTAATGTTTAATGAAAACATTCCTCCAAAAGAAGAATACATGTGCGATTACTGTTTTACTGGTAGTTATTGGGGAAGTAAACGTGAAATTATTGATTGTTTAAATCCTTCCTCATTAGACTATACTTTTAATTTATATGGAACTAATTGGGAAAAAGTTCCCAAACTAAAGGATTATTTTAAAGGATTCGTGAACTATGAAGATATGCCCTCAGTATATTCATCAACAAAAATAGTAATAGACGATGCAAATCATGTTACACGAAAATATGGCTCTGTAAATAGCAGAATCTTTGACAGTATAGCATCAGGAAAATTAGTGATTACCAATGGATCAATAGGTAACACAGATCTATTTAATAATGAAATACCTGAATATCACTCAGAACAAGAATTAAGTAATCAACTTAAATTTTATCTAGAAAATTCTGAGAAACGAGAAGCAAAAATAAAAAGACTTCAAAGAATTATCAAAGATAAACATACCTATGAAAAAAGAGCAAAAACGTTAAAACATATAATTGATGATTATTATAAAAATCATGCAAAATGAATAAGATTAAAAAAATAATTTAATTAAAGGAAATATTTAAAAATCTTTAAAAATATAGTTAATATATTAATAAAATTAGGAAAATATTTTTTAAAAAATCATTATAATAAGTTTTTTTAAAAAATTATGGTATCGAGGAATAATAAATGGTAAATTTTTCAGTACGTGAATGGTTAGAGAATTTTCGAAAATACCAATCACTATTAAGTGAATTGGTTATACGAGATATAAAAATTAAGTATCGTAGATCAGTTCTAGGAATTTTTTGGAGTTTCCTAGATCCTTTATTTTCTATGATTGTCCTAACAATAGTATTTTCCGCATTATTCCACCGTATACATAATTACCCAGTTTATTATCTATGCGGATTTTTAGCTTATCAACTATTTTCTAGTGGATCTAAGGCAGCTATGAGGTCATTGGTAAGTTCATCAGGAATATGGAAAACTATATATGTTCCTAAATATCTATACGCAGTATCATCAGTTCTATCCAATTTTGTAACATATTTACTATCATTAGTTGTATTATTTGCAATAATGATTGTACTAAATGTTAAATTTACGATATTCATACTCTTTGCTAGTTTACCTATCCTTGCATTAATTATAATGACTATTGGTGCAGGACTTATAATGGGTACTTTGAATGTATTTTTCAGAGATATGGAATACCTGTATAATGTATTTATGATGATTTTAATGTATGGTATGCCTATATTTTATCCAGCATACATTGTACCACACCAATACAGATTCATACAAGCTTATAATCCATTATATCAATTAATAGTATGTTTAAGAGATTGTTTCTTATATGGACAATTATATCCAGTATCAACATTACTCTTTGGAATGATATTTGCGTTTATTTTACTAGGAATAGGATTACTTCTATTATACAAATATCAGGATAAATTTATACTATACGTTTAATTATAAAGAAAATACTAATAGGGGGATTATATGAGTAATAAAGTAGTGGTAGATGTAAAAGACGTGAGTATGGAATTTAACTTAAATCAGGAAAAAACAGACAACTTAAAAGAATATGTTATAAAAGCGATAAAAAAAGAACTACGTTTTCAATCATTTTGGGCTTTAAAACACATATCACTACAAATCCATAAAGGCGAAAAGGTAGGTTTTGTTGGTCTTAACGGTGCTGGTAAAAGTACACTACTAAAAATCATTGCACAGGTAATGAAACCTACGAAAGGCTCAGTGGAAGTACATGGAAATATGGCACCATTACTTGCATTAGGTGCAGGATTTGATTATAATTACACAGGTAGCGAAAACATATTCTTAAATGGTGCATTATTAGGTCATTCAAAGTCATACATGAAAAAAAGATATGATGAAATTGTTGAATTCTCTGAAATAGGTGATTTTATAGATGTTCCTGTGAAAAATTACTCATCAGGTATGAAAGCACGTCTTGCATTCTCCATAGCAACTTCTGTAAATCCAGATATACTTATATTAGATGAAGTATTATCCGTAGGAGATGCATCATTTCAGAAAAAATCAAAAGAAAGAATGAATGAATTAATGCAGGGTGATGTATCCTTGTTATTCGTATCACACTCTATTGGACAGGTAAGAGAAATGTGTGATAGAGCCATATGGTTAGACCATGGAAACTTAATGATGGATGGGGATGTTGATGAAGTCTGTGATGCATACATGGACTTTACAAAAAAATAACATAATAAATTATTTAAATTAAATGATAACATTATGTTTCATACTTATTTTTTTTAATATTGGAAGATTAATAATGAACACTACACATACAAAAGTAACTATTATAATTCCAAATTATAATAACAGAAATTTATTAGAAGATTTACTTAATTCATTAAAAGCTGTTTCTACACCTTATGATCTTATTATCATTGATAACGCTTCTAAAGATGATAGTGCTGATTTTATAAAGAAATCATATCCTCAAATAAAATTAATAGAAAATGAGGTTAATATGGGTTTTGCATATGCTGTTAATCAGGGAATCAAATTATCCGAAACAGAATATGTATTCTTATTAAACAATGATACAGTAATTGATAAAAACTGTCTTTCAAATCTTATAAAAACAATAGAAAAAGATAATTCAATATTTTCAGTTTCTTCTAAAATGATTCAGTATCATAATAAGGATTTAATTGATGATGCTGGTGATGCGTATAATATATTAGGTTGGAGTAAAAAGATAGGTAATAATCATAATATTAGAGAATATGATGAGGATTGTGAAGTATTTAGTGCTTGTGCAGGAGCTGCATTATATAGAAGGAAATATTTTGAAGAAATTGGCTACTTTGATGAAAACTTTGAAAGTTATGTTGAAGATATGGATTTAAGTTTTAGATCCAGATTACATGGTTATAAATCATATTATTCCAGTAAAGCTCTTGTATATCATTATGGAAGTGCAACATCAGGTTCTAAACATAACCCGTTTAAGGTAAGGTTATCTGCTAGGAATAACCTCTACTTAATATATAAAAATATGTCCACATGGATGAAAGTTATTAACTTTATATTTATATTCCTAGGAGATTTGATTAAATATTTATATTTCTACAGAAAAGGATTTGGTCAAGACTACCTTGATGGCATAGTAGAAGGTTTAAAAACAAGAAAACAATTAGAAAAAACTAAAAACATTCCATTAAAAAATTATATTCATATTGAATTAAGTTTAATAAAAAATTTATTTAAATATCCTTTTTAGGAGAAGAATCACATGGATTTATCAATTATTATAGTAAATTATTGTACTTATGATTTAACTAAACAAACAATTAATTCTGTACTAAAAACTGTGCATGATATTTCTTATGAAATAATTGTTGTTGATAATGCATCACCAGATAACAGTATAGTGCAATTAGAAGAGGATTTTAAAGAAGATAATCTTGTAAAAATTATAAAAAATAAAAATAATGATGGTTTTGCAGTTGCAAATAATCTTGGATTCAAACATTCCTCTGGAGAATATATATTACTATTAAATAGTGATGTTATAGTTAAAGAAAATACTATAAATAATTGTCTTACATACATCCAAAGTAATAATAACATTGGTGCTTTAGGCTGTAAAGTATCCTTACCTGATGGTAGCTTAGATAAAGCCTGTCGAAGATCTTTTCCTACTTTTAAAGTATCCTTCTATAGAATGACAGGTTTATCAAAACTATTTCCTAATAGCAAACGATTTAATCAATATAATCTATCATACCTTGATGATGATGGAGTGTATTTTATTGATTGTATTGTCGGAGCATTCATGTTAATAAATAGAACAATCTATGAAAAAGTAGGAGGTCTTGATGAAACCTATTTTATGTATGGTGAAGATATTGATCTCTGCTATAAAATTAAAGAATTAGGATATGATATTGTATATTATGGAAAAGAGGAAATTATTCACTATAAAGGTGCTAGTGGTAAGAACAGAAAATTATTATATGAGTTTCATAAATCAATGAATATATTCTATGATAAACACTATAAAAAAGAGGATAACATTCTTATTAACGGGATAACTTATCTCAGCATCTGGATTTTATATTATTTAAAGTTAATTATTACTTATATATAAAACTAATTTCTTATTTTATTATTATCAGAATTAATAATTTTTAATATTCATTAAATACATATATATTAATACTGTGAAGGGAGTATTATGATTAGAGAAAATCAACAATTATTTAACGTGTTTAATGTTATATTAGACGTAATTGTTTTAATGATTTCCACTCTTTTTATAAACTCACCTTTTTTTGCAAGATATGGTCCAGCGTACGAATTTAACTTCGATACTATTTTATTATTATTTACATTATTAATTCCATCATATTTGCTATTATATTACATGTTTAAATTATACACGCCACAGCGTACAAATCGTAGTGCGTTTTCGGAATCATCAAAAATTATTCAGGTAAATTTCTTTGAATATTTATTTCTCTCAACAATGTGTGTACTAAATATTCTTTATGTACCTGCTGACTTCTTGATATTTTTCCTAGTAATTAATAGCATATTTGCAATCATTGAAAAATCTATAATAAGAGGATTATTACGTATACTTCGTGCTAAAGGTTTTAATATAAAATATGTATTAGTTGTTGGTGCTGGTGAAATTGGTCGTAATTTTGTAGATACTGTTAATCTTAACACATATCTTGGATATAAAATTATTGGATTTTTAGATGATAATGTTGAAGGTATTGTTAAAGATATCAGAGTAATTGGTAAAATTGATGATATTGATGAAGTACTATCACATAATCTTATTGACAGAGTTGTAGTAAGTATTGCTCCACGTCATTATAAGACATTACGGAAAATTATTGATAGTTGTGAAAAAAATGGTGTTCGTGCTGATATTATACCTGATTACTATAGGTATATTACATCACATCCAAGTATAGAATTAATTGATAATATTCCATTGATTAGTGTTAGATATTTACCATTAGATATTTCATATAACAAATATGTTAAAAGAATTTTTGATGTGCTTTTTTCAATAATATCTTTAATTATTTTGTCACCTCTTTTATTAATTGTAGCAGTTGCAGTTAAGGTTACATCTCCAGGTCCTGTTATTTATAAGCAGGAACGTATTGGAGAAGGTGGACATCCTTTTATGATGTATAAGTTTAGAAGTATGCGTTCAGAGGAAGAATATATTGATGATAAACGTTGGACTCAGAAGGATGATCCTAGAGTAACATCTGTAGGTAAAATTATTAGAAAAACTAGTATTGATGAGTTACCTCAGTTATATAATATTATTAAGGGTGATATGAGTTTAATAGGTCCAAGGCCTGAGAGACCATATTTTGTTAATAAGTTTAAAGAATCTGTACCAAAATACATGATTAAACATCATGTTAGACCTGGAATGACGGGATGGGCACAGGTTAATGGATATCGTGGAAACACTTCCATTGTTAAAAGAATAGAATTTGATATTTATTATGTGGAAAATTGGTCAATCCTCTTAGATGCCCGTATCTTTTGGAGAACATTGACCTTGATTTTCACTGATAAAAATGCATATTAATATTTTATATCAAATTATAAATAAGTTAGAAAAAGTGAATGATTATGGTTATTAGATTAAATAAGAGAAACTATTGGATACTTCCAGTGTTAATTGTGAGTATTGTAGCTTTAGTTATTACATTAACTAACGAATGGCCATTAAGTTGGGATGTTTATACTCATATTAATTATGCTATGACCTATATGAATTATGGTATTAATACTGTGGATCCATATCTAAATGCTCCTAGTGGAAAGACAATTGGTTATGCTCCACTGTTCCATTTCTTATTGATATTTGTTGCTTTTATTACTAATTCTAGTCTTTTATCTGCAGCAAAAGTATTTCAGGTAATACTTCCTATATTTTGTGTTTTCCTTCTATCTTATATTTCATATAAAATGTATAATGAGGTAGCTGGACTTGCAACAGGATTATTATTAATTTCTAGTTTCATGTTTTCTAGAATGTTTTATCCTATTCCTGAATCAGTGGCTATATTGTTTTTTGTCACAGGTATTTATTTGTATTACCTATCTATTGTTAATAAGAATATCTGGTATGGATTACTATCTGGATTAATGGCTTTATTAATATTATCTGTTCATTTCTCATCTTTTATTTATTATATGATATTGCTCTCAGTAATGATGGTTGTTGAGATTTTTAATGAAAAGAATTTGGATGGATTGAAAAGTTATATTCTTGCAATAATAGTCATTGGTCTTGTAGCAATACTTGGTATAGCTGCAATAGTTATGATTAGTCCATCACATATATCTCAAATATTTAGTGGATTTAATTCTATACTTTCCGACCCTATGTCATTATTTATGGGACAAAAAGCTATGGGACTTGAAAGATATATTAAATGTATAGGGTATTTACCTTTAATATTCGGTATTATTGGATTAATATACTCATTTAAAAATAGAGAATTATTATTTGTTTCAGCATGGACTTTAATTGCATTCATATTTAGTAATTTACATTGGTTTGGTATTCCGGTGTATACTTTTAGAATGTTATTATATGTGATTATGCCCGGTGTTATTATCGGAGGTTATGGTGTTGCAAAATTAGTTGAATATTTAGATACTAAACAGAAAGCAATTCCGATAATTTTAATTATACTACTCATAATTTTATCCATTGGTTCATGTTATAGTGCAATAAATGATGATAGTTTTAAAAATACATATAGTTCAACAGAAATATCAACTTATCCTATAGCTCCACCTACATCAGATGAAGTAGAAGTGATAAATTGGTTTGAAAGTAATGGTGACAAAAATGAATCCATACTTACAAATAACCAATTCTTTGGAATGATTATTTCAAGTACTGATGAAATGCCTATGCATTATAACTTTGATCAATTTACAAATCAATCATCAGGTAAATCCTCATTATCAGGACTTGAAAAAGAAAAGATAGGATACATAGTATATGATAAAAGCTTAGTACTTAATAATTCATCTGAATACTCAGAGTTAAGTGTACAGAAAGTAAATGGTAGTTATTATCCAACATACTACTTCACAAAAGAAATCACAAATGACACATTTGAAGAAATACAATTACCAAGCACAACAAAAGTATTTGAAAATAATAGATTTATAATATGCAGAGTAGATTCAAACGAAGAATAAAACATGAAATAATAGAGGAAAGGGAAATAAAATGAACATTACAATAATTGGAACTGGATATGTGGGACTAGTAACTGGAACTTGTTTCTCAGAAATGGGAAATGAAGTATACTGCGTAGATGTTATCGAAGAAAAAATTGAATCATTAAAAAAAGGAATAGTACCTATATACGAACCAGGTTTAAAAGAATTAATAGACACAAACTATAAAATAGGCAACTTACACTTCACAACAAACCTAGAAGAAGGATTAACTAACTCTGAAATATGTTTTATAGCAGTAGGTACCCCCATGGGAGAAGATGGAAGTGCAGATTTACAGTACGTAAGAGAAGTTGCAAAAGAAATAGGACAAACAATAACTCATGATATGATTGTTGTAGATAAATCAACAGTTCCTGTAGGAACAGCTGATGAAGTAAAAAATATAATTAACAGTGAATTAAATAAACGTGGACAAGAGTATAAAGTTACAGTAGTATCCAACCCAGAATTCTTAAAAGAAGGTAATGCAGTACAAGATTTCATGAGACCCGAAAGAATTATTGTTGGAACAGATAATGATGATGCTGCAGAATATATGAAAGAATTATATGAACCATTCACAAAAAATCATGATAGAATGATAATCATGGATATTAGAAGTGCTGAAATGACTAAATATGCATCAAATTCCATGCTTGCAAATAGAATATCATTCATGAATGAAATGGCAAACATCTGCGATAAAATTGGTGCAAATATAGATGAAGTAAGAAAAGGAATGGGTAGCGATTCACGTATAGGACATAGCTTCTTATATCCTGGATGTGGATATGGTGGTAGTTGTTTCCCTAAAGATGTTACAGCATTAATCAAAACAGCAAAAGATAATGATTATGATGCAACATTATTGAAAAGTGTGGAAACAGTGAATAATAATCAAAAACATTACATTAGCAAGAAAATTAAATCAGTATTAGGTGATGATTTATCTGATTATACATTTGCTATATGGGGTCTTGCATTTAAACCTGAAACAGATGATATGCGTGAAGCTTCATCAATTGTTATTATTAAAGATTTATTAGAAGCTGGAGCTACTATTAATGCATACGATCCTAAAGCTATGGATACAGCTAAAAATTTCTATCTTAAAGACTCAGATATAAATTATTATGAAGATAAATACTCAGTATTACATGATGCTGATGCTATTGTATTGGTCACAGAATGGAAAGAATTCAGAAGTCCAAACTTTGATAAAATAAAAACTCTTCTAAAACAGCCATTAATATTTGATGGTAGAAATCAATACAATAATAAATTAATGAAAAAATTAGATTTTAAATATTATGCTGTAGGAAAATAATTCCTACAACACTATTTTTATTATTTTCGATACTTTTTTTAATTAACTTTTTTTATGCTGATTCACTGTAATCCGAAGTTACATTACAATATAAGTGGCGTATAACGTACGGTTTATTGTTTTTGTACAATACAAATTGAATGTCTTTTTGTCCCGGACTCATGGTTAAATTATATGGTAAAACCCATGATTGACCATTATTTAATGAAACAGGTTGTTCGGTTAATGTTTTATTTGTAGTATCATTATGAACTTCAACTCTAACTGTATAATTCATGTTTTTATGTTCCTGATTAGTAACGTTAAGTTGAACAGATACATTCTCACCATCAGTGAAGTTCACATAACCATTTGAATCTGCCGTTTTATTAATTCCGTTAACAACAAAAGTTGTGTTACCTTGGCCAAGATTCTCAGTAGTTGCGTATATTCCTGAACCTACAACTGCTAATATAGCTATTATAGCAAATATTAAAAGAACTATGTTAGTCCTTCTATGATAAAATCTCTCGTTGTTTGGAACTTTTCTAATTTTAATTAGATAAACTAATATAAGTATGACTGAAAGTATAACTAAGATAATTGAAACATATCTCATATTTAATTTACCATTAATTTGAACTATTATTAATCCAATTATAGACATGATAACTAAACTTGAAAATACTGCAATGGACATTCTTTCAACAACTAATAAGTCATCTTTTCTAGTAACCAATGTATTGATAATATAATATCCTGGAACAAATGCTATAAAAGGTATAATTGCAAAGTACCAAACATGAAGCACGTTAAATGGTGGTATTGTCATGCTTATTAATGTAAATACTGCTAATATTAATATTGCTAGTGAAGATATTTTTAAATATGATCCCCCATCATCTGTGAGATTTTCAATGTCATCAACTGTTTCAGCAATGTTTTCATTTATTTTACTTTCAGTAGTTAATCCCGAATTCTTTTTATTACCATTATTATCTCTAAATAAAAAGATTATCATTAAAATTATGGAAAATATAGATAATACTATATTTATATTATTTAATGAAATATCCATGAAATAAGTTACAATTATGGAACTAAGTAATGAAAAAACTAAACCAAAAGCTAGTATAAGTACAAATTTCCTAGTTAATTCTCTGAAACTCAATGATGGGTGTAATACTGATGTAGCACTAATACCTGCAATAAAAAAACCAATTGCAAATAATCCTATGTTAAAATACTGATTATCTACTATAGATAAGTAAGAGATTATGATTGATATTAATGCTATAATAAATAGAATACTCATATATCTTGATGGTTTATTAACTATCTTATTCCCCTCCATTGGTTAGATAAGTAATATGTATATTATATTATTTTTTTATTAATTTTTAAAGTTTATTATAAAAAGAAGACAAGATAAAAGATATTTTTATTAAATAGAAAAATAAAAAATAATAATAACGTGATTTGAATGGAAGATAAAAAACTAGTACTATTTGTATTGGTACCCCTAATACTTATATTATCAATAGTTGCTGTTTATGGTATGTTACCAACTTTATTCAACGAAACAGGATTAAATGAAAGTTCAATTTCTCTTATGACAAATAATACCACTACAAATAATACGACAAACAATACCACTACCAATACAGATGACACAACTGATAGTTCAAGTAGCTCTGATAACACGGGAAGTTCATCTAGTAGTTCAGTAAGTTCTAGTAGCTCAGGTAGTTCTAGTAGTTCATCTTCATCATATTCAACTTCTAATAATAGACAATCTAGTAGTAGCAGTAGAAGTTACACTGGTAGAAGTAGTAAAGGCAGTTCTTCATCTGGTAGTAGTTCTTCATCTGGTGGTAGCTCTAGTAGTTCTAGTGACAATAGTAATTCTGAATATTATATTTTAGATAACTACTAATTTACTTAACCTCCTTTTTTTATTCTTTTTTATATAATAAAAATTAACAGTTTTGTATATAATTTAAATTAATTTATAGGTTAGATTATGTTAAATGCGGAAAATTTTATAACAAAAAACAAAGGAACTGATGGTATAATACGTGAATCTAATGAGGATTTTTATGTTGAGGAAGTTCCACTAACTCTACCTTCTGGAGAAGGACCAAATACGTGGATACAAATAGAAAAAAATGGTAGAACTACTCTTGATGTTGTTCTTGATATGGCTAAGTCATTACATATTAGTCGTAAAAGAACCGGTTTTGCAGGAATGAAAGACAGGTCTGCCATTACTAGACAATGGCTATGTATAAGTAATATAACTCCTGAAGAATTACCTGACTTCAATGAAACATTACATAATGTAAAAGTATTAGATATACAAAAAAACCAGAAGAAACTCCGAATGGGTCAATTAAAAGGAAATAAATTCAAGATTAATATAAAAAACACTAATAATCCAAGTGAGGATAAAGAGATTGCTGAAGAAGTTTTAGAATCATTGAAAATCACAGGAGTTCCTAATTTTTATGGTTATCAACGTTTTGGAGAGATACGTTCAACTACACATCTTGTTGGTAAATGTCTTGTAGAAGATAATATAAAAAAAGCTGTTGATACTTATATAGGAAATCCAAATGATAAAGAACATAATCAACCTTATGAAGCAAGAAAATTATATGATGAAGGAAAACTTGAAGAATCATATAGTCTTATGCCAAAGAGTATGAGATATGAGAAATCTATGCTTAAGGTATTAATACAAGCAAAAGATAAGCATGGTGAAATAAGAGAAAAAGATTATATTCATGCAATTGAATCATTACCTAAACCATTGAAAAGAATGTTTGTGAATGCTTATGAATCATATTTATTTAATAAGATAATCAATGAAAGATCAAAGATAGGTATTAACAAATATTACCCTGGAGATATTATTATAGATTCTGAAGAGCATTGGGTTCATGAAATTGACGAAAATACTATTCAAGATGATATAGATAATTTCACAGTTAATCCGACTGCTCCTCTTCTAGGTTCTAAAGTACCTATAGCTGAAGGAAAAGAGGGGGAGATAGAACAAAGAGTAATGGATGAGGAAAATATAACTAAAAAAGATTTTGAATGTCCAAAAACACCAAAATTAGGTAGTCATGGTATAAGAAGATCAATCAGATTTAAAATTGAGGATACTCATGTTGAAGAAATAGATAATGGTATACGTGTTGAATTTTTTATTCCACGAGGATGTTATGCAACAAGTGTACTTCGTGAAATTATGAAAAAAAATGTATAAAAAATTAGAATAAAAAAAAGTATTAGAATGAATTTATATTTCATCCTTAAATACTTCTGGTACATATCCTCTTAAGAGTAAGGATAATGTTATAACTGTAACTGAGCTTAAAGCCATTGCAAATGCACTATATTCAGGTCTAAAGAATATATTCCAGGGTATTAGTATACCTGCTGCTAATGGAATTAATATTACGTTATATGCGAATGCCCAGAATAAATTAAGTCTTACTCTTGACATTGTTTTTTTACTTATTTGAATTCCAGCAACTGCATTTAATAAATCACCATTGATTAAAATAATATCTCCAGACTCAATTGCAACATCAGTTCCTGTACCTATTGCTATACCAACATCTGCCTTTGTTAAAGAAGGAGCATCATTGATACCATCACCAATAAATCCAACAATTTCGCCTTTACTTTGAAGTTCTTTTACATAATCTAGTTTTCCCTGTGGTAATACCTCAGCAATAACACCATCAATACCTACTTCTTGTGCTATTTTTTCTGCACTGTTTTTATTATCACCACTAACCATTGTTGTCTTAATACCTAAGTCATGGAATTCTTTGATTGCTTTCCTACTGTTTTCTTTTATCATATCTTCTACTGATATTATAGCAAGAACATTACTAGAATCTGCAAGAATTATACTTGTTTTCATATTAAGTTCTTCTTGTTCTAAATCGTTTAGAACATTATCAGGTATTGTTATATTAGCATCGGATAATATTTTTTTATTACCAATAAAGTATTGTGTATCATCAATTTTTGCTTTAACTCCTTTACCTGAAATATTTTCAAAATCATCTACAGTGAATAATTCAAATTCATTTTTATCTTTGTTATTAAATAATGCTGATGATATAGGATGTTGTGAAAACTGTTCTATAGATCTTGATATTTTTAATATTTCATCATCATCTTTATCAGCAGTGTAATTAATTACATTAGATAATACGGGTTGTCCTACTGTAATTGTTCCTGTTTTATCAAGTAATACATGGGTTATTTGTTCTGATACTTCTAATGTTTCACCATCTTTTATTAGTATTCCATATTTAGCTGCTAATCCTACTCCTACTGTTAGTGCTGTAGGTATTGCTAATCCTAGTGCACATGGACATGCTACTACAATAATTGATATAAATATACTTAAACTGTATAAGAATGGACTTCCAAATCCGATATACCATACAATAAAAGATATTAAAGCAATTACTAGGATTGCTGGTATGAAGTATGTTATTACTTTGTCTGCTAGTTTTTGTATTGGAGGTGCTGAATTTTGAGCATCCTGTACCATTGATATTATTTGTGATAATACTGTTTTATCTCCAGTGTTAGTAACTCTTAATTTAAAGGATCCGTCTTTATTAATTGATCCTCCTATAACCTCGTCACCTACTGTTTTTTGTACTGGTACTGACTCACCAGTTACTAATGATTCATCAACATAGCTTTTTCCTTCAATGACTTTTCCATCTATTGGTACTTTTTCACCCGGTTTAACTATTACTATGTTTCCTTTTAATACATCATTTATATCTACTTTTTCTTGAACGATTTTACCGTCAATGTTTCTTTCTATTGTTGCTTCTGTTGCTTTTAGTTCAACTAAGTTGTTAATTGAGTCGGATGTTTTAGATTTTGCTCTGTCTTCAAGGTACTTACCTAGCATTAGGAATGCACCTAACATTATACTAGTATCATATAACATGAATTCTGAAGAGCCTAAAAGATTAAATGTACTTAATAAACTAGCTATAAATGACACACCCATACCTAGTGAATACATTACATCCATGTTTAAATTAAGATTTTTTACTGCATTGAATCCTGATTTAAAAATAGGATATGATACGTAAACAAATGGTATTACTGATATTGCTAGTGAAACGTATGGTTTGTTTGAGCCTAGGCCAAAGTCTCCAAACATTATAATCATTAATATTGCTGAGAAAAAGAATCCTACAATAATTCTGTATAGTTTCTGTTTTAGACTTTTTTGTCTTTGTTCTTCAACTTTTTCATTATTTATAGAATTATTATCATGAATACCCATGTAAATATACCCAATAGAATTAATCCTATCTCCAATATCCTCAAGTGTTACTACTTTTGGATTGTAGATTACATCTGCTGTTTCAGAGACAAGATTAACATGGGCTGAGTATACTCCGGGCATTTTTGATACTGCGGAGGTTACTGCTCTGGAACACATGACACAGGTCATGCCTCCAACATTTATGGTTTTTTTTTGATAGTTGCTGGGAAACCTATTGTGTCTAATGCACTTAAGATTTCTTCTACGTCTACTTGTTCATCGTCGTATGTGACTTTAACTTCTTTAGTATCTAAATCACAGTCTACATTGTCTATGTTGGAATTGTTTGTAAGTGTCTTTGTAATCGTATTTACACAAGCATTACAGTGCATATCCTGTACATCAAATACATCTTCTTTGCTGGACATTTCTTTCACTCCTTTTAAGTTTTATATAATTAATATTAATTAGATTATTATTAATTTTTGTTTTATATTTCAATACATTAATATGTATTAATATAACAATCATTATATTTAAATGTTTTTAAAAAATAAAACTAAAAAAATAATTTAAAAAAAAAAGATTAATTTAAGGTAATGACTGCTTCATCTGCATCTACAGTGACAGTATCATTATCATTAATAGTAGATATAATATCTACACTAGGATTATCAACCATAGGAATTTTAGAAATAATAGCACCAATTGCAATAATAGGCTCAGCTTTCTGACAAATAATTGCCTTAGGAGCTGTGTTATTCTTTGCCATTTGATAAATTACATAAGAACCTACAGTAGATCCCTTACCTGAAGGAATAACCAATATTTTATCAGTAATACATTGATTATACAATTCATGTTTTTTATCTATAACAACACCATTATTAGGATCAACTCCACCTAAAAAACTAATAGGATCCTTTGTTACAATAGCATTACCCGTGTTTTTTCCCTTTGATATTTTTCTACATTTAATATTAGTAGACATACAGTCAAATACCTCCATATTTTAAAAAGAAAATTATATATTGTATTTTTTTCTATGTTTTCGTCTCTTCAAGGTTCGTTTTTTATGATATTTTTTGATATCTACTTTTTTCTAGAGGAATCCTCAGAAATAATTAAACCCTGTTCTCTTAAAGTCTGAGTGAAACTTTTACCATCAGATGATGATTCAGATGAAACATCTTTCTTAGGAGCCTCTTTTTTAGGAACCTCTTTTTTAGGAGCTTCTTTAGGAGTTTCTTC
>CACZOU010000012.1 GCA_902782945.1 uncultured Methanobacteriaceae archaeon | reverse complement strand
GGATGGTGTAAGTGCATTATATACTAAAGGTGAATTCTTCTTACCTGATTTAATGCTTGCTGGTGACGCAATGATGTCTGGTGTAGCTCTTTGTGAGAAAAAATTAGGACACAAATCCGATACAAAAGCACCTGTAATGACATTTGCTGTAGAAGGAGACCCACACGATATTGGTAAAAACCTAATTGTTATGTTCTTAAACGCTAACGGTTACGATGCAATAGACCTTGGTCGTGACGTACCTACAACAGAAGTTGTAAAACAAGCAAAAGAAAACAAACCAGTTCTCATGACAGCAACAGCTTTAATGACAACAACCATGACAGAATTCTCAAAAATTGTAGCTGCATTACAAGAAGCAGGTATAGACACACCTGTTGGATGTGGTGGAGGAGCTGTACGTCGTGACTTCGTAGAAGAAAGTCCACAAACTTTCTACGGTGTAGAAGCATACCACGTACCAAAAATTGCAGATGCAATTGTAGATGAAGGTAAAACTTGGGAAGATATCAGAAAAGAATACTCTGACATTGTTGGAGAATATGTAGCTGCATACTCCTAGATACTTTAGATATTCTACCATAACATTTTAAATAATTTCATGGGAAAATAAGAGGAAATAATATTTTTCTTCTTATTTCTTTTTTTTAATTTTTTAATACTTAATAAAGCTTTTTTTTTATAAATAACTACTAATTCTACTCTCTTTTAGTAACATACTATCTTATTTTAATCTATAATCCCGTTATTATCTATAATTTTAGAGATTACTTTAAAAAATTCTAGCTATATTTATATTCTACAAAATACTATATTTTAAATAAGGTAGAAAAAGTTACATTAAAATGAAACTATTTTCTATATAATTTAAAAATGTATAAAGAGAGGATGATAATATGGTAGAATATGCTATAGCAATGGATATAGGTACTAGTGGTATCAGAGCCCAAGCAATAGATATTTCAGATAACAGTACTATATCAACAACAGTTACATTAAGACACCCAATTCCAGGTGCAAATGTAATGGATCACTTACACTTTGCAGTAAATGTTGGAAGAGAACAAGCACACCAATTAATTATGGAAGCTGTAAATAAAGTAGTTGATAATTTAGGAGTGGACAAATCAAAAATTGTAAGATTTGCAGTATGTGGAAACCCTATACAATTATCATTATTCCAAGACATTGAAATAAGAGATTTAGCATTTTGGGGAACCAATGCAGTAGAAAGAATGCATATAACACCTCCAAAAAGAAATGCACAAACAATAAAACCAGGAGATATTGGTTTAGACATAAATCCTGATGCAGATGTATACATACCACCAGCAATTAAACACGAAATAGGAGCAGACGCATTAGCAATGCTTGTGAAATCTGACGTTATAAACAAAGAAGGTATATACCTAGTATCAGACTTTGGTACAAACGCAGAAATCGCATTAGTAATTGATGGTGAAATATACTCATGCTCAGCTGCAGCAGGACCAGCAATGGAAGGTCAAGCAATTGAATGTGGTATGTTAGCTTCTCCAGGAGCAATATCTGACGTTATACCTGAGGGTGACGATTGGAGAAATGAAGTACTAAACAATGACTTAAAAGTAGAAGATTGTGATTTAATCAATGTTAAAACTGGTGAAGTAGTAGAACCAGGAAAAACAGACACAAAAGCAAGAGGTATTACTGGTACTGGTGTAATAGCAGCATACAGTGTTGGTACAGAACAGGGTGTAATATCAATACCTAAGATAAATACACCAGATGAAAAAATTAACTTACAGGATGATGTATACTTATCAGAAAAAGATTTAACAGAAATAGGTAAAGCATTAGGTGCATTCAGAGCAGCACATATAACTTTATGTGTAGAAGCAGGTATAGACTTAGAAGATATTGATGGAGTATACATGGCAGGAGCTTCTGGATTTTATGTAGACCCTCTTAAATCATTAACAGTGGGTCAGATTCCAGCTTGTTCATGGGATATATATCAGATAGGTAACACCTCTCTAGCAATGGCAAGAGATATTGTTGAAAACCCTGATTTACTACAAGAATTACAAGAAATTGCAGATAACATGAGAGGTAACCATATTACATTAGCTACTTCAGAAATTTTTGAAAAAATATATGGTCTGGAATTAGCTGTATGTGAACAAAACATGCCATTATGGAAATATGATGAATGGCTAGAAACCTATGGATATGGTAATCTCCCTGAATTAGAAGAAGACCCTGAAATACACAGAATATTTGAAAGTGATATACCTGATTTAGGTGTAAATGGATTATCTATTATTGAAGAAGTAGGTACAAAACTAGAAAATAAAGTTGAAGGCTGTGTAAACTGTGGTGCATGTGTAGAAGAATGTCCAGAGGATGCTTTAACAATGAATGATGGTGTAGCAACTATTCGTTCTGACTTCTGTAATGGAAGTGCTTGTTTAAGATGTGAAAGAGTCTGTCCACAAAAAGTATTCTTATATGAAAAATTATTCTACATTGAAGGAGAAGAAGCATCTAACTTATAATGCTTCTCTTTTTTATCTCTTTTCAAATACTATTTTATAAAAATTTAATCATATTAATTCTTTCGGTGAAACATTAATGAAATCAATAGTTTTTGATAATGCTGGTACAATACTAGAACGAGTAACAGCACTACTTGATATGTCCACTAAAAAAATTCTTTTTGAAACAAATACTATAGGTATCACTAATCAAAAAAATGATAGAATTATAGTTGTAATACAAACACCAACTCCTGAAATAATAAAAGAACATGGAACAATACATGATTTTTTAAAAGAACATCCAACACAATTTGAGATAAGTTATTCACATGAAAGATTCTCCAAGAATGATGTGATTAATGCAGTGTGTAATGATAAATCATCAATAGAGGATATTAAAACGTCTGCAAAATCATTAATCGATAAGTATAATATTGAAATCTGTAGCGGGTCTGCACTGATTATTGACATGAAAAAAGGTAGAATTGATTATGTATATACTGCAGGAGGAATGTTTTTTAAAGATACAAGAAATGTCATAGATTACATAAATAAATTAGGCCTGAATATTTACATAGTATCTGGTGATAATAAACAATCACTAAGTAAGATAGCCTCTATTTTAAACATACCTCAAAGTAATATATTTGATACAAGGGACATGAGGGGTAAACAGGAAATAGTTGAAATGTTACAAAAAAATGGAAACTATGTATACATGGTGGGTAACAATACAAATGATCAACTAGCAATAAAACAAGCAAACTGTGGAATACTTACATTAGAACAGGGTGAAACTGTACCCGATTCCTTAATAAAATCATCTGATTATACTATCAATTCTATCATTGAAGTAATTCATATATTAAAAGAAGATTAAGAGGAATTAAAGTTTATTAAGAACTTCATTGATAATTTTTTCTTTATCATCCTCATTTTTTGCAATAACATTCAACGTATTTTCAAGAGCCTCACGTGTCGGTGGGATTTCGTTTAATGCAATTAATGATCTAACCCAATCAACTGTTGCTCTTATGGATGGCTTTTTTGACAAATCTAACTTCCTTATTTTTTGTGTTTTTTCCACAACATCATTGATGAGGTTAGGTTCTGCTAACGGAACTCGTTTATTAATAATATTTACCTCACGATCATAATCTGGATAATCAATATATAAGTAAAGACATCTGTCCTTAGTTTCATCAAGTAATGTACGCTGTGCATTTGAAGTAAGTACAACTATTAAATCATTCTGTAAATCAAAGGTATCTAAATCATTTACAGTAATTTGTTGTTCTCCTAGTGCCTGTAATAGGAAGCTTTCTAGTTCTTCATCAGCTTTATCAATTTCATCTATTAACAGTACTGATGGTTTATCATTACTAAATGCGGTTAGTAATGGTCTTTGTATGAAGAATTCATCAGAAAATATTGTCATGTCTTCTTTATTCTCTCTAGCTAGTTCTAGATATAATAATTGTTTCTGATAATTCCACTCTCCTACAACTTGCTCAAAGGTAATTCCTTCATAGCATTGAATTCTAAAGAAATCTCTATCAAAACTATCTGCTATTGTTTTTGCTAGTTCTGTTTTACCGGTTCCTGGTGGTCCTTCTATGAGTATTGGTTTTTTTAGTTTAAATGCTAAAAATAATGTTGTATTAATTTGATCATTAGAGATATAATTATGTTCCTCTAATTTTTTGTTGATTTCGTCTATTTCTTTCATAGTATCCTCTTTATATTTTGATTAAGTTATATTTTTTACTTCCTAATCCTATTTCATCACCATAATCAAATTGGAAATAGGAGTCAATATTACGCCATAATCCCTTAAATTTATCTTTTTCAGGGTCATGATTATTTTTAAGCATTGAGTTTTCATTTCCTTCTTGTTTGTTTATCAAATCATAACTTGCCTGATCTATTGCTACAGGATTATAACTTGCCAGAATTCCTATGTCATCAACGATTGGATTCTGGTCATAGGAGTTACAATCACTGTCTGGATTAATGTTAAGTAAAATGTTTATGTATAATGTTTTGTCTTTTTTATTTTCTATTGCTCCATATGCGTATTCGGTCACTGCTTTCATGTATTCCTCTGATTTTATTTTGTTTAGTTTAATTGCATCTGTCGGACAGTCACTTATACAATTATTACATCCTATGCATTTATCATAGTCAATATGTGCAATTGAGTCGACTGTTATGGCTTCTTCCGGGCATAAGTCAATACATACATTACATGCTAGGCATGCTATTCTTGATATGAAGGGTGCTGCTAGTTTATGTTGTTCTATTTTACCATTTCTTGTTGCACACCCTGAACCTGTATTTTTTATTGCTCCACTATATCCGGTTAATGTATGCCCTGTTATGTGGGATATTACAATCATTGCATCACTGTCATATATTTCTTTTGCTACTTTGACTTTATCAAATACTGCTTTACTGATTTTTACTTCTATTTCATCGGCTGGTGTATTGTTAGCTATAATTAATGGAATGTTTAAATCAAAAAAACCCTTTTCGTTTGCTGCTTCTAAATGTTTATCGGTATTACTTCGTTTTCCATTGAATAGTGTGTTAGTATCAGTTAAAAAGGGTGATGCTTCCTTTTCTTTTATTGATTCTATAATAGGTTCTATATATTCTGGTTTGATGTATGTTGTATCATGTGATTCAATGAATTGTGTTTTTATTGCTATATTGTCATTTTTTTGGATTCTATCGTTGAACTGTGTTGTTTCGTATAATGTCTGTATTTTTTGTGGTATATTGTCCTCGGATTTGTTTGTTACATCAATTAAGTATACTTCATTTGTCATATTGTTATTATCCTTTCATTTCTAGATATTTTTTTATTTTTTTATTTATAAGTATTTTAATATATTTTATTTTTTAACACTTTATTCGGGAGTTATCGTGGTTTTTAAGTATTTATTTTTTTTATAGGTATTCTTTTTTTTATATAATATTTTTGTTATTTCAGAAAAATTATATATAATATTTATTATATATAAGATATTGTACTTAAATTGAAAATTATTATTTTAATTAACGAAAGTTAAATTTTTTTCAGTAATATGGAGGTGACTTAGTGGATACAGAAAACAAGGAACATGAATCAGCGCAGACTGATATCATTAACACTAAATTTCTTAATTCACTATTAAGAGGTGCACGTAATATTTTTTTACTATGGTTAATCAGTCAGAAAAAAATACATGGATACGGTATAATGAACGTTATCAATGAAGCTGCTGTAACAGTACCTGGTGAGAAAGTTATACATAGTAGTACCATATACCCATTATTACATTCATTAGAAAATGATGGTCTAATAAAAAGTTCTGAGGAACTTAATGGAAATCATAAAGTTAAAATGTATGAAATTACTGATGAAGGTGTTCTAACATTGAATTCAATTAAACAATTCATTAAAGAAAGACCTGAAAACGCAAAGATAATCTCATTTATTGATGATATGATATTTAATGATAAAATATTTACTAAAACAGGAGGTGAATAGATGAAATATGCTATTGAAACTCATGACTTGGTAAAAGTCTATGATAACAATTTTAAAGCAGTAGATAATCTTAATCTATTCATTGAAAATAAAACTATTGGTGGAATACTTGGACCAAATGGTGCAGGTAAAACAACCTCAATAAAAATGTTAACATGTCTTATTCCTAAAACCAGCGGTGAAGCAAAAGTAGCTGGCTTTGATATTACAACTCAACCTGATAAAGTTCGAGAAAAAATAGGAATGGTACCTCAAAAGGTAAGCTTATACGATGATTTAACAGTACGGGAAAATGTTGAATTATGTGCAGATTTCTATAATGTTGATCAAAAAACTAAAGAACAGAAGATTGATGATTTACTTGAATTAGTTGATATTAAATATGCTCAGGATAAATACATAAAACATTTATCTGGTGGAATGCAACAAAAAACATCAGTTGCTGCAAGTTTAATACATAATCCAGATTTACTCTTTTTAGATGAACCTACAGTAGGTTTAGACCCAACCACTAAAAGAGTATTATGGGACTTAATGATAGACTTAAATGATCAAGGACACACAATTATCTTATGTTCACACGACATGTATGAAGTAGATAAAATATGTGATAACATTAACATCATAGACTCTGGTAGAGTAGTTGCAAGCAATACTCCTCAAGGACTTAAAGATGATTTATTAAGAAACAGGGAAGAAAATAATCAAAGAATTAGAAACATCATCCTAGATTTAGAGGAAGAAGATGAAGATGCAAATGCTGAAGAAATCAAGGAATTAAGAGCATCATTAACTGATGAAGACGAGGAAATCACAGTATTAGTATCTAACATCACAGAGGAAATGATTAATGCTGTTCGAGAGTTAGACGTAGTAAAATACGCAGAATATATAGGTAATGGAAGATTAAATATTTCATTAAAACGTTCTGAAACTTCTGTTAACCACGTAATAACAGCTATATTAAGTAATGGTGGAAATATAGCATCAATAAAAACAAACGACCCTACATTAGAAGATGTATTTGTATCCATTACAGCTAAAAAACGAAGGGAGATTAAAGATGGAGATTAATAAAATAAAATGGATGATTAAAAAAGACTTCCTCACATTATGGAGACATAAAGTGCAGTTAGCCTCTTTATTTATATTTCCTATATTGATGATTGCTTTATGTGGTTGGGGTATGGGAGGAACAGTTGATAATACTCCAGTAATCATAGTAAAACAATCAGACGGACCAATAACAGATGAAACAATCAACGCACTAAAATCAGATGACACGTATGATATTAAGGATATTGTAACGGATCCTGATGATGCAAAAGATGATGTTGATGATGGTAAATATAAGGCAGCCATTATACTTTCAAGTGATTTCGAAGACAGTAATTCACGTAGCGCGGTGCTGTATGTAGATTCATCAGACCAACAAACGACAGCGTCATTAGTTCCAACAACTGAGAAAATATTCTCATCATTATCTGAAAAAATACAAACAGAACAAGTAAATGCTAATACATCTACTAATGCAATAGCTTCTTCAACACAGGCTATAAAACTTCAAGTAAATAAGATATATGGTGATTTAGACTATATTGACTACTTACTGCCAGGAGTACTTGCAATGACAATGTTCATGTCTTCAATGATGACAATGGGTAATTCAATTGCAGGTGAACGTGAACGTGGAGAATTAGCTCGTTTATTCATGACACCAACAAGTGTATCTACAGTTCTTGCAGGAAAAATATCTTCCCAAGTATTACGTCAAATGATACAGGCAATAATATTATTAATAGCTGGATCATTATTATTCAGTATAATGATTAAAGGAAATATATTACTATTATTACTAATAATGTTGATATGTGTATTATGCTT
>CACZOU010000011.1 GCA_902782945.1 uncultured Methanobacteriaceae archaeon | reverse complement strand
GGTGTACCATGACCTTTGTATACTGAATCAATAATCTCCTGACGGTTAATACCTACATTTAATGCTTTTCTTATTGCTGGATCAGCTGTTACATTATTTCCTACTGGATCTCCTTCAGCTGTTTTTATTCCAGTGTCATTTATATATGGTAGTGACACACCTTGTGCACGTGGACTATCATAATCTACTAATTTGTATCCATCTACTGTTTCATTTAAGCTGGATAGTGGTGCTTGTACGACATCTGCTTGACCAGATTTTACTAGTTCAAATGCTGTGTCCTCTTCTGGGAATAACATTGTAACCTGTGTAAAGTATGGTTTTTTACCATAGTAATTATCATTTACTTCAAAGATTGCCTGTTGTCCTTTATCCCATTGTTTTAATTTATATGGTCCTGAACCTACAGGATTAGCACCGAATGTTGTGTTATTATATCCATCTGCTTTAACAATACCAATGTATCTAAGATTATATACAAATGATGATTGTGGTTTAACCAGTTTCATCTCAACAGTAGTATCATTAATTGCTGTAGCACTATCCAGATTAGACATATCTAACTGTGAATTACTAGTTTTAGCTGTGTTAAATGTGAAAGCTACATCTTTTGCTGTTAAACTTGAATTATCAGAGAATTTTACCCCGTCTCTTATATTAACAGTCCATGTTAAACCGTCTGAACTTACATTATAACCAGTAGCTAAATCATTAACAAAATTACCATTCTCATCTGATGTTAATAATGTACTGAATATGAGAGGATTAAAGTTTAAGTGACCACATCCCCATCCAGTTAATGGATCAAAACCTGTTTCAGGTTCACCTGCGTGACCTGGACATGTAACAACAATATGTGTTGGATCATTATCATTATTAGTACCAAAATAAGAAGCAGCAGCTATTACAGCTATAACTATAATAATTAAAGCTACTATACCATATTTTATCTTCTTATTCATTATTTATATCTCCTACAGTACCCCCTCTAATAAATTAATAAAAAATTATTCACAAAATCATCCTCATTAACATTAGAAAAGTAATACTTTTTTTATAAAACTTATTATACTCCTATTTATGAATTCAATTATATTTAAATCTTACGTAGAGAAATAAACAATTAATAACAAAAGTAATAAAAAAAGGGATAAAATAAACTAAAAAGTAATACAAATAAACAATGTATATAAAATAAATAAAAAAAATAAACAAAATCAATAAACTTATATAACATGATAAATAAATAAAAAAAATAGAAAAAAAAACAACCTGGCGGTCCTGGGAGATAGCTTAGTAACCTTACTTCAAAAAAAATGAAGTACAACCCAAGAAATTTTACTACATAACCATCAAATATGTAGATAAAATAGACCATAAACACAATAAAAAGAACACTGGGGACAAGTGGAATAGCTTAATTACTACTCAAAAGAGTTAACTTAAGAAGTGAGAGATTACTTACAGTTCAAGTTCTAATCCAATCGGCAAAGGGAAAATAATACATAAATTATATGCATATAAAAAAAATGGTGGGATAACTGTAGAATTACAATAGCCCACCATAGTATTACCCTTTAATAAGTACAAATTATACATGATTCAATTCATTGAAATATAGAACATCCTCACTCACAAATAATATGTAATTCATTAGTACGGCCATGACTATGAGTTGTCTTCGTCACTTCCAATTAATGCTTGAGACCATATACTATAATAGCTATTTACATCCTTAAACATCACAGTATCTATAGGGAAATCTACTTTTAAATCATTTTAATATGACGTGATTATTATATCCATGATATGCTTATATAGAATCATATAATTAATAAATAGATATAGATTATGTGAATTAAATCCAAATAATATTAAGTTAAAGTTCACAAATATAATCAATTCATCTCACGTAGAACCTTTTGAAGTTTTATAATTATACATCATTTTTTTGCTTCTTCTAAAAATGTATTTTCTTTCCATTTTTATAATTTCTCAAGTAAATTAATACTTAATTCCATTTATAAATTCATATAATTAGTTAAAAAAAATAAATGAAAATCCTGATAAAAAACAATAAAATCAGAAATGATGTAAAAGTATTTAAAAAAATTGTAATAAAAAAAATGAAAATACTTAAAATTAATAAAAAATGTAAAAAAATATAGTTTAAAAAAAATGAAACACCCATTATTTAGGTGTTTCCCTCAGCGCCGAGAATGGGATTTGAACCCATGAGGAGATAACTCCACGGGATCTCAAGTCCCGCGCCTTACCTGGCTAGGCTATCTCGGCATATGTTAAAAAAAATTTAAAAACTAATAAAATCTATTACTTATTTATATCAGTAATAATTTATATAGTTTTTTATTAGTATCTAAGATTTAAGTTCTATTTCGATACTTACGTTATCAGGTACGTTAACTTTCATAACTTGTCTCATTGCACGTTCATCTGCTTCAATACCAATAAGACGTTTGTGAATACGTAACTCCCATTTTTCCCATGTTGCTTTACCTTCACCATCTGGACTTTTTCTAGTTGGTACAACTAATTTCTTTGTTGGTAAAGGAATAGGACCTGATAAATCTACACCAGTTCTTTCAGCTATTTTGATTAATTGGTCACATACGTTAGCTATTTTTTCTGGATCGGTACCTGTTAATTTAATTCTTGCTTTGTTCATTTAAATTCCCCTTTAATAAAATATATCCCATTATCTACTGTAACAACTAATAAATTATATTCAAAGTATACACATGAATATAGCATAATAGCTAATATAAATTAAATCTATTAAAAATAGTTATTACATGAGTCGATTTTTTTTGAAAAAAAAATATAAGTAAAAATTAATTTACTTATTTAGCTTGGGTTATGTCTATACACATACCTGCTGCTACGGTTTGACCCATATCACGGATTGCGAATCTTCCCATGTGAGGAATTTCTTTAATGTT
>CACZOU010000010.1 GCA_902782945.1 uncultured Methanobacteriaceae archaeon | reverse complement strand
GAAGGGTCTTTTTCAAATAACTTCATTAATAAAGTTGCTTTACCATGGAGCTTAACAAAAATAGGAAATAATGGTTTTGTCCATAATTCATTAACAAATTTAAAATTTAAAGACCCTTTAAAAACTGTAGGTAATTATTCATTCATGGAAAATAAGCTAGTAACACTAGATACAGGTGATGGCTTAGAAACTATAGGAACGTATGCCTTCCAAGGAAATGCTGAAACATTTACAACACTCAGAGTAGGAAATAGTGTAAAAGAAATACCAAGTGGATCATTTGCCGGATTCACAAAATTAAATAAAGTAACACTTGGAAATAGCTTAGAAAAAATTGCATCAAATGCATTCGCAGGAAATTCTTCGTTAACAAGTATAGAATTTCCAGAAAGCTTAACAACAATAGAAGGCGGTGGATTTTCAGGATCAGGACTTACTAAACTTACAATACCAGATAATATTACATCAATTGGATCAGGTACTTTTGGTGGAAATCCTGTTAAAGAATTATGGATTGGAAAAGGTATTGAAAGATTAAGTGATACTAGTATATTTGGAGGTGTCCAAGGAACACTTGAAAAATTATACATAAATGTAAAATATATAGGATCAAATATTTTCCCAGGATGTAGTAAATTAACAGATTTAACATTAGGTGATAATATAAAAGAAATTAGAGACTATGCTTTTTCATCAATATCAGTAGAAAATTTAGTTATACCAGAAGGCGTTGAAACTATAGGTACAGCTACATTTTATGGTGGAAAGATAGTTAATCTCACTCTTCCTAGTACTTTAACAAAAATTGATACTGCTGCCTTCAATAATAATCAAATAACAGGAACACTTACTATTCCAGAGAGTCTAACTAATCTAGGAAGTTCTTCTTTTGCAAGTAACAATATAGAAAAAGTAGAATTTAATGATAAATTAACAAGATTAAATGGAGGAACATTCCAAAATAATAATATTACAGAACTTGAAATACCAGCAAACTTAACATATCTTACTGGTGGTGAGTTCCAAGACAATCAAATAGAAGAAATAGAAATACCAAGCACATTAACATTCCTTGGTGGATATACTTTCCAAGGTAATAAACTCAAAAATATTGATATACCAAATACTGTTACATATCTAGGAGGAAGTGCTTTTGCTGATAACTTAATTGAAACATATAGTTTAGGAACTGGAATAACTTCAATAGAAGCTAGTACATTTGCCAATAATAAAATAACAAGAGCAATTATCCCAGACAATATTACAAGTGTAGGAGCTTCAGCTTTTGCAAGTAACTCATTAGTACATGTAAATACAGGAAATGGTGTAGTAACATTAGATGCAAAAGCATTTGAAAATAACCAAAACACTTTATCAGAAGTAATAATTGGAAACAGTGTTATAAGCATAGGAGCTTCTATGTTCCAAAACTATGGACTACTAGATAGAATAACAATAGGTAATAGTGTTGAATCAATTGGACAGTATGCATTAGAAGGAACAAAGATTACTAAATTAATTTTACCAGAAAGTTTAAAAACAGCTGGCTTTCGTGCATTTTATCAATTACCACTTGAAGAAATAAATACAGGAGGATTACCAACTATAACATCCAATACATTTTATCCAATTAATAAAACTTATCTAAAAAAACTAACAATAGGAAATGGAGCTACTACAATAGGAGATCATGCTTTTAATGGTTATAGTAATTTAACAAGTCTAACTCTTGGTAATAGTATACAAACAATTGGTACTGCTGCATTTAGTAATAATTCTATAACATCTTCAATAACTTTACCAGATACCTTAACTGAAATAGGTAGTATGGCTTTTTCATATAACAATATTTCTGGCACAATAACTATTCCTGAAGGAATTACTACATTTGAAACTCATGCATTTTCTAGTAATAATATAACTGCAGTTAATTTACCTTCAACACTTGAAGAAATACCAAATTCAACATTCCAGACAAATTTAATAAGTAGTATTAACTTACCTGGATCATTAAAAAAAATTGGTAGATATGCTTTTTGTAGTAACCTAATAACTACTCTTCAGTTACCTGAAAACCTAGAAACAATAGAAATTGATGCATTCGGATTTAATAAAATTACTAGTTTACAAATAAATAATAAACTTACATATTTAAATGGATTCTATGCAAATAAAATCGAAAAATTAACAGTACCATCTAACGTAAAAGAAATAGGACCAAGTGCATTTGGTTACAACTATGGTTTAAAAAATTTAATTCTAAATGAAGGGTTAGAAACCATAGGCTCTGGGGCTTTCTCACATAACTTTATTAAAGGTATTAATATTCCCTCAACTGTTACTACTTTAGGAGGAGGAGCTTTTACATATAATGCATATAGTGAAAATCCTGTCTTTATTTACGGAAGAAATCCAGATGGGACTGAGGATACAAGTAAATTAAATTCATACACAAGAGATGCTGGAGATATCAAAATTACAATTCCAAGTAATGTTACTGAAATTATGCCAAGTGCCTTTCTTGATGTATCTGCTAGTGATATTTATATACCTTCAACAGTAACAACAATTGGAATAGCAGCATTCAGAAAAAATTTATTCACAAGTTTCAACTGGCCAGAAAATGTTAAAACAATACCAGGTCAAGCATTTTATAACAATCGTAAATTAACAACAATTAATATTCCAGAAGGAGTTACTGAAATACAGGATAATTCATTTAGGTACTGTGATTTAACTGAAGTAACAATTCCTTCAACCGTTGAGACAATTGGTGATTATGCATTTGGAAAAGTAAAAGGTATTAATGGTGAAACAACATATAATGCTAATCTATCTAAAATAGTTAATAAAACTGGAAGAGCATTTGAATGGAATATAATATAAAAAAAAAACGTATATCCAACACCAGCTCCATTTATTACTGGAACTGTAACTCACCAAAATGGAAACGTAGAAATAACTGCTGAATAAAAATGTAAAAGGAGACTAAATGTTAGTCTCCTTTTTATTTACTTTTTTTTAAATAAATTATATAATCTAATTATAGTAGGAGAGTGTGTTATGAGAAGAAAAGCTAAAAAAAGTAAATTGTTTTTAATACTAATTTTAGTATTAGGAATAAGTGT
>CACZOU010000009.1 GCA_902782945.1 uncultured Methanobacteriaceae archaeon | reverse complement strand
TATGCTCACCAACATTCTTTTACATTTATTTTTTCCCTTGAATGCTATTTTTTCGATAGACCTTATGAATCCTGTTGTTTTCCAACTGCTGGAATTTTTAATAATATTATTTTCCTTTTTAATTTTTTCTACTATAATTGTATTGTCTTCATTGTTTTTATCTATGATTTCCAGGTATTTCTTCATGATATCATAGTTTACATTATCAGTTGTTACCTTATTGTATAATTGTTCTTTTACATCAGCAATACTAGTTTTATAAGCTAGTGGGTTTGTTTTGTTTATCAGATAAATTTGAAGATATAATACTTCATCTTCAATATTGTTGAAGTATTGAGGGTCGTCTTCTTCAAATACGTCATGCACTAGTTGGATTAGTTCTTTATCAGTTCTGTTATTCTGTAATTTTAAGTATAATATTAAACGTTCCTTGTATTTCTGGGAAGTATTGTAGAATCTGTTATCTTCAAGTATTTTAAATGTTTCCTTGAAGTGTTCGAGATAATCTAGTTTCTTGTCATGTGAGTTTACTTTACTATTTGCTCCACCACTAGCTGAATAATTATAACCATAAAGATATACAGGCACAGTATATATTATATCCGTCTTTGTCAGTACGTCTGCAAGAAATACAGGGTCCTGGCCACGTTTAAGATCAGGAAATCTTATATTGTTTTCATCTAGAAATTTCTTTCTGTAGATATTTTTATAGAATGCCCATGGTATCCCATAGTCCTGTGGTGTTAATTTATCATATTCTGGGAAATATGCATAGTTTCCTTCAGCATAATTAAAGTTATCTTCTAATTTGCCTTCACTTGATATTCGTTTCAGATTTCCACAAATAATGTCTGCATTATTTTTATAGCCGTATTCATACATTTTTTCTAAACTATAGGGGTCAATGTATTTGTCATCAGCATCTAAGAATGCTATGTATTCTCCTTTAGCCTCATCTATTCCTTTATTTCTTGCTATTCCTGAACCCTGATTTTCCTGGTTTATGATTCTTATATTATCATATTCAGTTGCTAGATTAGTTAGTATATCTGTTGAATTATCTGTTGAGCCATCATTTATGCAGATAAGTTCTATGTCATCCAGTGTTTGTTGTTTTAGACTTTGACATGTTTTTTCAAGGTATTGTTCTTCATTATATACTGGCATTATTACTGAAATCTTAACCATGTTTTTCCCTTTTATCCCTATTTGATTTAGTATATTATTATTTTTTTATTTACTGAATATTTAATTATTTATTTTGAGAATTATTTTTCATTGTTACTTAATAATAAATACTTGCTGTTTTTTGATAATTTGCAAATAATTTAATATGAAAAAAAGTAAATATATTAGTAATATAAAAATTTTTTTTAGTTATGAGGTAAAATCTATGTCCTTTTTTGGTAAAATAAAATTAAAAATTATAAGTTCAAGTAATAGTTTTAAATTTTACAAAGAAAACTATGAAAAGTTGAATGAGGAAATCCATAAGAAAGAAACATTAATCCAAGTACTAAAAAGAGAAAACGAGAATCTATTTAAGGAAAATGAGAATTTAAATAAGATAAATTCTAATTTAACCAGAGTTAATGAATCATATTCATCCATAAAAGATGATATAGATAATCTAAATAGAAATGTTTCAAATAACTTTAATAATTTAAATAATAACAACAGAGAACTAGTTAAAAAAATAGAATACAACCATTTGAACATGTCTAATGATTTAAAAGAACTCATATCCACTGGTTCTTCAATTAAAGAAGATCTTAATAATAAACTTGAATAAAATTTAATTCTTGAATTCATTAGATAAATTCGACCTAGAGATAATCATCAAGTAACACAGACAAGTTTCTAAATAGAGGTGTTTTAAGATATGTCATTTATAGACAACATGAAGGAGAAGCTAATTACATCTAGTAATAGTTATCAATTTTATAAAGATAATTATAAGAAACTAGTTTCACAGAATACAGATAATAAAAAACTTATTAAAACATTACAAAAAGAAAATAAAAATCTACATAGAATAAATGAAGAACTCAAAGAATCAGATAACCAATATAAAAACATTAAAGAAGACATCAATGCACTTAGTGACAGGATTAATGATAATTTCAACATAATTAATCAGAATAACAATGAATTATCCAAGAATATTAATAAAATAAAGGATAATATCAGAACGAACAGTCTATTGATACAAGATGATATAGAAGTAATGACAGAATCCTCTGATAAAAATAACTCAGAATTAAAAAACACTATTACTAATTTAAATGATAACTTCCAAGGATTTAGTCAATGTATTGAATCATTTGATAAAAATACTTCTGAATTAAAAGAGGTTATTAATAATTTAAATAATAGTTTCAATGATTTTAGTCAAGATATTAAATCTATCGATAAACGTACTTCTGACTTAAAAGATACTATTACTAATCTGGATGGAAACTTTAAGGAATTTAGTCAGGATATGACTACTAAGGATAATTTAGTAGAAAATGATTTGAATGATAGATTAGATTGTATTAATGAAAATGTTGAAGATTTAGAAGCTAAATTCAGAATATTTTATTCTAACATCCAGGAATCACAAAACAATCTAGAACAATATAAAGGGACATATAATGATATTCTAAGAAGAATTAGGGAAGTAAATTATGGACTAGTATTTAATGATACAATAAAGAATTCATCATGGCTACATAATGAAAACTTCTCATTAAATAATGGAGCAGCTAATTATTCATTCTTATACCTTCTATACAGAATATTAAATGAAGTAAAACCATCAAATATTCTAGAACTAGGATTAGGTCAATCATCAAAATTAACCACTCAATACACAAATAAATTCACTCATTCAAAATTAACAATAATCGATCAGGATAAGACATGGATTGAAAACTTCTCTAAAAATCTGGATTTCTGTAAAAATATATCAATTAAATATGTAGAAGTAGAGGAATTCGAATACAATAACACTACCAACACAAGATACAGAGATTTAGAAGAAAAATTATCTGATAATAAATTAGATTTAGTAATCATAGATGGTCCTACAGGATTCTTACCTTCCGGAGAATTTCAGAGTTATCCTAGAAGTAATATATTGACTTTAATTGATAAATTAGATGATGAATTTATAATTATTCTTGATGATTATGATAGAACTGGTGAACAAAATACTATGAAAAACCTCCAGGAAAAATTGGATGAAAAAGGTATAGAATACACATTTAAGGCATTTTATGGATTAAAAAATCAGGGAATCATATGCACACCTAAATATGATTTTATCACATGGTTCTAACCTTTATTTTCTTTCCTTTTTTATATATTACTATTGTTTTATATTTAGATACTATTTTTAAATTATTTTATACATAATTCATACCAAATATTTAACTAAATTTTATAAAGTTACAATTACTATATATTATTAATATTAATCTATTATTAAAATAGGGGAATTAAATTAAATATAATAATAGACTCAGCGTTTCTTTTTATTAATTCAAGAGTTTATATGATTGGGTGTAAAAATGTATAAAATCTCAGTAATTATACCGGTTTATAATGTGGAAAACACTATTTCAAAGGCATTTGATTCTATATATAATCAAAGCATTGATTTCCAGGATATTGAAGTTATATTTGTTGATGATTGTTCCACAGATAATAGCTTTAATATAATTCAAGACTATGCATCTAAATATGATAATGTTCGAGCAATATCATTAGAAGAAAATAGTGGATATGCTGGAAAGCCACGTAATATTGGAATAAAAAATGCATCATCAGATTATGTGATGTTTTTAGATCCTGATGATCAGTTCTTATCCAATGCATGTGAGATACTATATAATGCTATTAAAAACTATAATGCAGATTTAGTATCTGGAAACTATGTTAAATATGAAAATAATGAATATAGTTCCATGAATTGGGATTACCTAAATCTAGAAAATAGTATAATACAAGTAAAAACAATTGATGAAGAAGTAGATTTATTGAAAGTTAATCCATCAGTATGGGCTAAAATAATAAGAAAAGATTTTATAACAGAAAATAATATTATATTTCCTGAATTTCTACCTGCACAGGACATGGTATTTGTAGGTGAATGTCTACTAAAATCAAAAAACACGGTATTCATTAATAAACCTGTAGTAAAATATATTACTAGTGATAATATTGATTCTGGTAATAAACATGTATCTGTAACATCACGAAAAAGTTTCAATACACTATCAGGATTTATTAAATCATATAAACTATTATACAACTTACTTGAAGAATATAATCCTAGTTACACATGGATAGCTGTACGACACCTCTATTTCTGGACAACACAATTCTGCACATGTCAACTAGGATTTGAGGATAAATTATCATTATTAACAGATGCTGGAGACTTATATGAAAAATTCCAGAAATCAGATAATCTAAAACCACAGAAAGAATTTGAATTATTCTTTGAATTAGTATATCAAAAAGATTACTACCATGCTATTAAATTATCAGATTTATTATCATTGTATCTAAATGATAGTAATATAACCAGAATAACAAAGAACAAGGATGTATTAATTCTCTTCTATGGCTTTGATAGGAACATAGGCGGATTAGCAAAAGCAGTATTTAATAGAGCTAACATGTTAGATGAAAACGGATATCATGTAACATTATTAAACATAGATCCTAACATTATAGATAAAAGTTTATCCGAGACTTATAAAAATGTTAATTTGATTGAAAATCACTTCAGAGACTTAGGATACATCAATAATAATGTAAAATTTGTTAATATGTTTGAATATTTAAGTAAGAAAAATACTATTGACTATAATGAATCTAATAAAAGTTTAGATTATATAGATTTTGAAAATAATATTTATGTTAATGACCGATACATTATAGAAAAAATTAATCATATAGATGATTCACAGTTATATAACTATTATAATAGAAATAATTTTTCATCAGAGGAAATAACATTATTACAGGATAATATAAATAATGAAGAATTTAACATCAGAGATAATCTTAATGTAGAAGATAAGCTGTTTAAAAGTGAATTATATATTAATAATAGTCTAATAACTGAAACAATATATTCTAATAGTCTACTAAAAGAAAATAATATTTATACTTGTGATGGTTTTAGGTTTGTTTCAGTAGAATATGATATAAATGAAAACCTGAAAATAAACTTATTTGATAGAACATTAGACTTAAAAACCACATATACTTCATTTAAAGATTTTATAAATAACTTCTTATATGATTATATCAAACAAATAGATACTAAACCATTCTTAATAAATGATTGTTCAGGCTCTGTTCCATCAATAGAGACAATGTCACCACAAGTAGTTTATAAGATAGGAAATATTCATTCAAATCCCTACAAAAAGC
>CACZOU010000008.1 GCA_902782945.1 uncultured Methanobacteriaceae archaeon | reverse complement strand
TATCCACGTTTTGTTTGGTACTATAGATGGTAAGTCTATGGGAATTTCAGAAAGTTGCCGGCCTTTCAAATATATTATTTAAATAAACAACTATTTCTATTCAAATCTTAGTATTATAAAGTTCTATTTTTACAAAATTAAGTGTTTAAAAGCAGTATTGTTTTTCTTGTTTTATTAATAACAGTTTTTTATGTGGATTATTAGAATTGTTTAATAATCTATTATTATAAATATGTTATTATATCTATTTTAGAATAATTTTTGGAGGATATATAAATGTTATATTTTGTAGGTCTTGGATTGTTTAGTGAAGATGATATTTCATATAAAGGATTTAAAGCTTTGCAGTCTGTTGATTGTATTTATGCTGAGTTTTATACTGCTAAGTTAATGGGCGGTAATATTGATAATTTGATTGATAAACTTGATGTTCCTTTCATTACTTTAAAACGTGAGGATGTTGAGGATTGTAATGTTATTATTAATGAGGCTATGACTAAGGATATTGCTTTTGTCACTGCTGGAGATTCTTTAATGGCTACTACTCATACTGAGTTGTATGTTGAAGCTGTTAATAAGGGTATTGAGACTCGTATTATTCATGGTAGTAGTATTTTTTCTGCTGCTCCAGGTCTTGCTGGTCTTCAAGCTTATAAGTTTGGTAAGACTACTACTGTTCCTTTTCCTGATGAGAATTTCTTCCCTCATTCACCATATGATGCTATCAAATTAAATTCCAGTATTGGTTTACATACTTTAGTATTGTTAGATATTCAGGCTCATAAGGATAGGTATATGACTATTAATGAGGCTATTGATTATTTACGTAAGGTTGAGTCTGAGCGTGGGGAGCATGTTTTTGATGATGATTGTATAGTTATTGGTATTGCTCAGGCTGGTAGTGATCATCCTATTGTTAAGGGTGGTAGGGTTGCTGATGTTGCTGATTTTGACTTTGGTAATCCTTTACACTGTATGATTGTTCCTGGTGATTTACATTTTCTTGAAGCTGAGGCTTTAGTTACACTTGCTGATGTTGATGAGGATTTACTTAAAGATTTTTTATGATTAATTAGTATTGCAAATATTTTATATAATGCTGATTTACATATATTAATATTAGATATTAAAAAAAATTATTTTTGGAATGTGATACTTTAGATAGAAATAAGCGTTCTAAATAAAATCTTATTAAGTAAATAGAAGTGTTTTAAGTGAACTACTCTGATGATAATTCCGTAGACTTTATTAAGGGTACTCATATTAATCATGATATGTATAAGGATATTCAGTTTATTCATGATAAGAAAACATGTTTTTATGAAGTAATTTGTACAAAATATGATAATTCAGAATGTCATGTTTATATTGGATATGACGGTGCGGCTGCTCGTCGGACTTATAATCGTATCATTGCATCTGCTAATGATAGTAAGTAGTACTCTATTTATCATTTTTTTTAATATTATAATACACGTATTTTTTTATTTTTTTTTATTTTTTGAAAATTAGTTTTTTGGTGGGAGGGGAGGTTATGTTTGTTTTTTAGTATAATTGTGTGTATTTAAGCAGATAGTCTTGGTAGTTTTTATCTAGCAGTCTGTGTAGTGTCATGAGTTCTGGGTTTGTTGCTGCTTTTTGTTCTGTTAGGTTTCTTAGTGTTTTGTTTTTCATGTTTTCTTGTATTTCTTTTATTGTGAATTCTATTTGTTTTATGTTTTCTTGTTCTAGGTCGTCTGTTAGTTGATATTCATTGCCAGGGTATATGTTTGTACTTGTCATTAAGTTGTTATTTTTTGCTTCGTATACTGCTCTACTTGTGTCAAAGATATCTATTCCTATGTATGCTAAAATAGGTGTGATTTGTGTTGTTGCAAATGGGAAGTATAGTGTTGTGTTTGGGTTTATATTTTCTCTTGTTTGGATTATTATGTCTAGTAGACTTTCAGGATTTCTTTGTAGTTCATCTGTATTTGCAAATGCTAGTGTTGTGTATCCTAGTTTTTCTAGTTCTTGTGCACATTTTATTCTTAGTTGGGGGTATTGGGCTCCTTGAATTACTGCTACTTTGTTTTTTTCCTGGTTTTCTGCTGATTGTATTGTTTGTTCAACGTATTCTTCTGCTATTTCTTCTTGTATTTTGAATGGTGTTGGTATGTTTTTTATTGTTTCTACTGTCTTGTAATCTATTAGTGTTGGTGTGTCTTTGTTGTTCCATTGTCCTAGTCTTGATGGTCCATCATGTGCTTTTATTTTTAACATTCTTTTATTTACTCCTTATACTCTTTTTGAGGTTTTTGTGTTTTATTATTATATTGTATTTTTTTTGTTATATTTTTTATTTTCATTATATTTGTGTCATCTTTTAGATTACACAAGCCATTTTTTATGATACCTTTATATACTAATTTCAAATAACATATTAATAGAAATTTATTTAGAGTGTTCAGTTTGTAAATTTCTACAAGTTAACTATTAAAAATTTATCAAGATTGACAGATAGGTGAGTCAATCAAAAAAACCATCTGAAATATTTTTAGATGTAAAATATTAAATTAAATATTATAAATTAATATTTATTTATTGTGTATTTTATCAATGGAGTGAAAAAATGACATTATTAAACGAAAGTGAATACTTAGTAACTGAAAAAGATCTAGACCCAGCTTTCAAAGAAGCTATAATGGTAAATGGATCAGAAACTTTAGCTGTATGTTATCAATGTGGTACCTGTTCAGGTGCATGTCCTTCAGGAAGAAGAACACCTTACATGATAAGAAGATTAGTAAGAAAAGCATTAATGGGTTACAAAGACGTAATTGCAGATGACGCAATTTGGATGTGTACAACCTGTTACGAATGTCAAGAAAGATGTCCTCGTGATGTAAAAATCGTAGAAATCGTAAAAGCAATCAGAAACGTTGCTGCACACGAAGGTTACATGGCAACAGCACACAAAAAAACTGGTTCTTTCGTAGCAAAAACTGGTCACGCTGTACCTATTAACGATAAAACAAAAGCATTAAGAAAAGAAATTGGTCTTAGTGAATTACCAGCAACAACTCACTCAGATGCAGCTGCATTAGAAGAAGTACAAACATTAATCAAAGCAACTGGATTCGATGAATTAATCGGATATGACTGGGAAGCTGGCGACTTAAAAGAATAGGATTGTAATTAATAATAGGAGGATAAAAACATGGCATATGCTTACTTTTTAGGATGTATAATGAACAACAGATACCCAGGTATCGAAAAATCAACCAGAGTATTAATGGACAAATTAGGTGTAGAGTTACAAGAAATGGAAGGAGCTTCCTGTTGTCCTGCACCAGGTGTATTCGGTTCATTTGATAAAGAAACATGGGCAACAATTGCAGCAAGAAACTTAACAATTGCAGAAGATATGGGTTCCCAAGTATTAACAGAATGTAACGGATGTTTCGGTTCACTTCACGAAGCAAACTTATTATTAAAAGAAGATGAAGATTTCAAAAACAAAGTAAACAATTCCTTATCTGAAATCAACAGAGAATACAAAGGTACAACAGAAGTAAGACACTTCGCAGAAGTATTATACAATGATGTAGGATTAGATAAAATATCTGAAATCTTCGAAAAAGATTTAAACTTAAACGTTGCTGTACACTACGGATGCCACTTCTTAAAACCTAGTGATGAATTACAAATAGACAACCCTAAAAATCCAAAAATCTTAGATGAACTTGTAGAAATCACAGGTGCTAAATCAGTACCATACAAAGACAAAATGATGTGCTGTGGAGCAGGTGGAGGACTCAGAGCAAGAGATTTAGAAGTAACAACCAGTTTCACCCATGAAAAATTAGAAAACATGAAAGCAGCTGGCGTAGATGCTATTGTAAACGTATGTCCTTTCTGTCACATGCAGTTTGATGTAGGACAAAAAGAAGTAAACGAACAATACGGAACAGACTTCGCAATCCCTGTATTACACTTAGCTCAATTATACGGATTAGCAATGGGATTATCTCCAGAAGAGTTAACACTTGATAAACAAGTAGTTGACCCTACAGAGTTAATTAAAAAAATGAACACACCTAGAGAAGAAGCTGAAGCTGAATAAGTGTTCACAAACATATAACTTAAAGTTAAATTTTCTCACCCCCATCTTTTTTTTTTAATAAAATTTTTAATTATCTTAATTTACACACAAATAAATTCCATTCTTATTTCCTATAATTATCAATATATTTATTAGATTAAAGGGAATAACATAATTATATAATAGAAATGAAAAAACATAAAAAAATAAAATAAAAATATTAAAGATAATAAAATTTACATTATAAGGAGATGGAATACCATGCAGAATTTTATTGTAGAGCTAGTAGGAGTATTCACAACAAAAGATTTACCTGAAGATTATGAGAAATTCGTAGAATATAAAGCAACAATAGATAAGAAAGAAGTACAGGAAAAAACTCCTATAGCTATCATGAAAGTTAAAGATACTACTAGTTATCATGTATTATTCCTAGATGAATATGATTCATTAGAACAAATAGATCAGGAATTAGAAGAAAAATTAGATGGTCAAATATATAATTACACAATACGTAACATATTACAGGGGCATATGAATGGTTAATGATATGAAAGATCCATTATATTTAAGATGGGGTGTTCTTGATCATCTTCTTAAAGAACTTAAAAAGAAGTATGAGGATATTCCAAAAGAAATGATTAGAGATTTACAATATGCTAGGGCATTAACAAACTTTTACCTAGAAGACCCAACAGAACCAGATAGAGCTAAGGAGATAGGACGTATTGATTCATTATTAAATACAGTTGAAAGAAATCTATTAGCTTTAGCTAGTAATGAAGGAGAAGAATACGTAAAAGAGTGGGAACAAAAATTATTAGAAGCATCACAGGGTAAAGAAGTATTCAAGTCAGTGAATATTCAGTCAAAGTTTATACCAGGTATGCCTGCAAACTTTGATTTTATCAGATTTAATTTCAGGGAACCTATCCAGGAAGAAAGGTTTATTGAAATCTGTGAGTATGAGAATGTTATCATAGAATTTGATGATAATGATACTTCTGTATTTGTATTTGGTGAAAAACCTAATATTAAAAGTGCTCTAAAAGAAATGAGTCCATTCTTTTCTGAACAGTTACAAGAAGCTTAGGCTTCTTCTTTTTTTTTATTTTCTAATATATTGATAAATATACATATATTCATATACAAGTAGTATGTATACCCTAATAGAGAATTTAATCATGATTATTTTTTGTTTATAATTGTAACACGGGGAGAATATTATGACAAATGATGATATAAATCAAAAAGTTGATAGAGATAAGATAATTATTCAAACTAGTGTGATAGGTATTCTGGCAAATATATTATTAGCAGTATTCAAAGCATTTGCAGGTATAATGTCTAATTCTATTGCAGTAACCCTTGATGCTGTAAATAATTTATCTGATGCTTTATCATCTGTAATTACTATTATTGGAAATAAGTTAGGATCTAAAGCTCCAGATAAGAATCATCCACTAGGTTATGGAAGAATAGAATATCTAAGTGCTATGATTGTAGCAGGAATTGTACTTTATGCAGGTATTACTTCAATTATTGAATCAGTTAAGAAGATTATCAATCCTGCAACACCCGAATACACAAGTATTACATTATTAATCCTTGCAGTGGCAATTATCGTAAAACTAGTGCTTGGGTCATATGTGAAAAAGAGGGGTGAGATTGCTAATTCTGGAGCATTAATAGCATCAGGAGCAGATGCAACTTTCGATTCAGTTTTATCTTTATCAGTACTATTATCAGCACTTCTATACATATTCACAGGCATCTCATTAGAAGCATACGTAGGTGTTATAATCTCAGCAGTAATTATCAAGGCAGGTATTGATATGATGATAGAAACATTAAATGATATACTAGGAAAACGTGCTGACCCAAAAACTACTGCTCATCTAAAAGAACTTCTAACAGAAGAACCACAAGTAAGGGGAGCTTATGATATATTCATAACAAATTATGGTCCGGATAAAAATTATGCATCAGTACATCTAGAATTACCTGATGTAATGACAGTAGAAGAAGTTGATGAATTAACCCGTAAATTACAGGAAAAAGTCTACCAAGAAATGGGAATAACTCTTATAGGAGTAGGTGTTTACTCATATAACACTAAAAATGATGAAGCAGGAAAAATACATAATACAGTAATGGAAACTGTGATGAATCATGAATGGGTATTACAACTTCATGGATTCTTTGTAGAAGTCGATAAAAAACAGATGCGCTTCGATGTAGTGATGAGTTTTGATATTGACTGGGATGAAGGACTGGATATTCTACAAAAAGAGGTTAATGAACTTTATCCTGATTATGAAGTTCAGATAGTCTCAGATATTGATATATCTGATTAATAACTGTTTTATAAAATGTGTAAAATATATAATTACACAATTCTATTTTTTCTATACTTATACTTTTTTTTATACTAAATAATATTAATATCAAATGAGATATCTACATATAGTTAATTAAATTAAGGAGAATTTTTTACGATGAAAATATTAATAATTACAGATATTCATAGTGCTCCTGATAAAATATTTAGTTATTTAGACGAAAATCCAGTAGACCAAATTATTATAACGGGTGATGTAACAGAATTTGGTCCTGAAGACTATTTTATAGAAACACTTAATAAATTTAGTGAATATGCTCAAGTTCATGCACTACAAGGAAATTGTGATCCGAAAAATGCAAATGAACTACTAGATAAATCTAACATAATCAATATACATGATAATACTTCAAATATTGGAGATATACAAGTAGTTGGTTTTGGTGGATCAAATCCTACACCATTCGATACACCAAATGAATTTAGTGATGAAATATTATACAATGAATTAAGTAAATACAAAGATGTATTGGGTTCAGATTCTTATACTATTTTAGTAACACACGCACCACCACTAAACACAAATGCAGACAAAATAGAATCTGGTGCACATGTAGGAAGTGAAGGTATAAGAAAAATAATTGAAGAAACACAGCCAACACTAAATGTATGTGGACACGTTCACGAATCAATAGGTCAAGACAAAATTGGAGACACTGTAGTAGTAAATCCAGGAGACGCAGCAAATGGACATGCATGCCTCCTAGAATTAACAGATGAAGACATCAAAAATAAAAATGTTAACATAAAGATATTTACTATACAATAAAGAGATGATTAAACTAAAAAGAGGAATTATATGACAAAGTTCAAAGAAGAAGATGTATACATATTTAACAAAGAAAGAGAATGCATGAGTCGAGAAGAATTCAGAGAATTACAACTAAGACGATTAAAAAAAGTAGTACGCTATGCATACGATAACGTACCATTTTATAGAAATCTATACGACAAAAACAATGTATCACCAGATGACATAAAAACATTAGAGGACATACAGCTACTACCATTCATAACAAAAGATGACCTAAGAAATACATATCCCTTCGACCTACAGGCAGCACCAAAAGAAGACTGGGTAGAAGTACACTCAACAAGTGGAACAACAGGAATTCCAACAGTAGCAGCATACACACAAAAAGACCTAGACATATGGGCAGAATGTACAGCAAGAGGACTGGCAAGTGTAGGAGTACATAAAAAAGACATAGTAAACATAGCATACGGTTTTGGATTATTCACAGGAGGACACGGAGCACAATATGGAGCACAGAAAATAGGAGCACTAGCAGTACCCATGTCTTCAGGAAATACAAAAAAACAAATGAACTTCCTCAAAGACTTCCCAGCAGACTTCCTATGTTGCACACCATCATATGCATTATACATAGCAGAATCATTTGAAAGAGCAGGAATAGACCCAAAAACAGTACCTATTAAGGGAGGAGTATTTGGAGCAGAAATGTGGACAGAAGAAATACGTCAGAAATTAGAAGATAAATTTGGAATATCTGCCCAGAACATCTATGGACTAACAGAAGTAATGGGTCCTGGAGTATCAACAGAATGCCATATAAAAGATGGAATGCACATAGCAGAAGACCATTTCTATCCAGAAATAATAGACCCTAACACACTAGAAGTGCTACCAGAAGGAGAAACAGGTGAAATAGTATTCACATCCCTTACAAAAACAGGTATGCCAGTTATCAGATACAGAACAAAAGATATCACATCACTAAACTATGATAAATGTGAATGTGGAAGAACAACTGTTAGAATGAGCAGAATTATCGGACGTAGCGATGACATGCTTAAAGTAAAAGGAGTAATAGTATTCCCTAAACAAATCGAAGAAGTTATCATGGCTATGGATGAACTATCACCAGCATATCAAATCATTGTATCAAGACCAGATACACTAGATGAAATAGAAGTACAAGTAGAAATTGACCAAGCAACATTCTCTGATTCCATGACCAACCTAGAAGAATTCAAATATAAGGTTGGTAAGGAAATCAAAGAAGCAATAGGTATAGGAGTAAAAGTAACTCTAGCAGAACCATACTCAATTCCAAGAAGTGAAGGAAAAGCAAAAAGAGTAATTGATAAAAGAAACTTTAATTAAGAGGTGCATAACATTGCCAATAAAACAAGTATCAGTATTTTTAGAAAATAAGACAGGAAGATTATGGAAAGCATTAAATATTCTTAAATCAAATGATATTGATATAAGAGCATTATCTATTGCTGACACATCGGAATTCGGAATATTAAGAATGATTGTCTCTAATCCTAAAAATGCAAAGGAAGCACTTGAATCTGAAAATTTTGCTGTAAGTCTAGCTGATGTACTAGCTATAGAAGTAGAAGATCAACCTGGAGGACTAGAAGCAGCACTAAACATACTAAATAGTAATAATATCAATGTAGAATACATCTACGCATTCGTGGAAAAGAAAACACAGAAAGCTTTAGTTGTACTAAGAACTGAAGAAAATGAAAGAACCTTAAAAATATTACAAGACAATGGTTTTTCATTAATAGGTCAAGATGAAGCATATACATTATAATAATGTATATCTTCCTTTTTTTAGTTAAATCTGTTAAAAATATAAGTTATAATATAAATTATTTTAGGCTTTAACAGATACTTCCTATTTTTTTAAATTATAGATATAACCAGGTAGATTATATGAAAATTGCATCAGCACAGATGAAAATGGATTCTAGTTTAGAAAAAAATTATAATAAATCTATCAATTTTATAGAAAAAGCATCTTATTTAGGCGCTGATTTAATTTGTTTTCCAGAAATACAGTTAAGTCCTTTTTTCCCACAATATGAAAAAATGGATGTAACAGATTATATACTTGAACTAGACTCTAAATATGTTCAATGAATACAAGAAGCATGCAGAAAACATGAAATATATACATCACCTAATTTCTATGTTAAAGAAAATAATAAACTCTATGATATGAGCTTGTTAATAGATGACTCAGGTAAGATTATATGTAAACAGAAAATGGTTCATATTGCTCAATGTAAAAATTTCTATGAACAAACATATTATACTCCCTCAGAGGAAGGATTTAATGTTTTCAATACTAAATTTGGAAAGATTGGTATGGTCGTATGTTTTGATAGACATTACCCTGAAAGTATCAGAACATGTGCATTAAAAGGTGCAGAACTTATTATTATTCCTACAGCTAATATTACGCTAGAACCAGAGGAACTTTATAAATGGGAAATTAATGTTCAAGCATTTCAGAATAGTGTTAATATTGCATGCTGTAACCGTGTTGGTGTTGAAGGTAAGATGGAATTCTCAGGTAAATCAATAGTAAGTGATTATCATGGAAATACTATAGAAATAGCTGATAATACAGAGCAATTATTATTGGCTGATATTAATTTAGATAATGCAACTAAAGTAAGGAAATCTAAATCTTATTTCAGTTTAAGAAATAAGAAATTTTATTTATAATTTTAGATTATTTTTTTCCTTTAATTAATATTTGAATAAGTAAATTATGAACTTTTTTTTAGAAACCAATATTGATAACATATATTAGAATTTTATAGAATTCCAGAATTGGTACGGTGTATTATTAAAACCATTGATTATACTATTTCTGATAAATTGATTACTTAGTTTGCATGATTCTAGTAAATCATGGTTATTGATTAATTGTGATGTTATTGCAGATGAGTATGTGCATCCTGTACCATGAGTATTATTTGATTTGATTAGTTCACCTTTTATTTTATGAACTTCGCCGTTTGTGTACAGTATATCATTTCCTTGCATATGTCCACCAGTAATTACAGTGTTGTTTGAATTACTTAATTTTTCTGCAACATTAATCATATCTTCTTCAGTTTCTATTTTTTTATTTGAAATATTCTCTGCTTCATGTATATTTGGTGTGATAATATATGCATTTTTCATAAGATATTTTTTGAAAGTAGTAACATAAGAGTCTCCTGTAAGATTTTTACCAGACTCAGAAATCATAACAGGGTCAACAACAGCTTTCAATTGATATTCCTTAATCTTCTTAGATACTAATTTAATAATATCTCCTGAATATAATACGCCAGTCTTCATAAATTCAATAGGATAAACATCCATAATTTGGTCAATTTCATCTTCAATTAATTGCAAATCTACTTTACCAATATTACTAACACTATAAGGATTCTGAGCAGTGATAGCTGTTACAACACAGGTAGCATAAATACCATGAGCATGAAAAGTTTTACAATCAGCAATAATCCCAGCACCACCTGATGGATCTAAACCTGCAATAGTCATAGAACACTTTTTATTCATTTTTTCTGTAGACATTTAATCGTTCACCACCATGATTATTTTCAACTACAATATCAAGACTATTAAGATACTTGAAAGTATACGTATTTTTTCCATGTAATAATAATTCACCTAAATCCTGAGGTGTATTAATATCTATAGATAAATAAAATGAATCATAAATATTAGGATTCATAACTAATCTTCTTGCTTCATTCACATGTTTAAAGAAGCTAAACTCACCAAACTGTGGCTTAAAGTTATATTCATTATTAATGTACAATAGATTTGTTCCACCACCTTTAGAGGGTGAAATAATAAAATCATTCTTGTTTTCTAGAATATACTGAATATTTCTTTGTTTAATTAACGGAATATCAGCAGGTAACATTAAAATATTAGCATCAGAATAATTATCTTTAACATAAGAGATACTATCAAGTAATGAATTATTCAGATAGTCACTTTCATGTTCTCTTTCATTTAAACACTTTAAACCAAGAGATTGAGCATATTCAAGAACTTCCTCATCTTTACTTATAACAATTATTTCCTCTACACTACTTCTGATATTAGATACAATATCTTTAAGCATACACTTTAATAATTCCTTTCTTTCAATTTCAGATAGAAATGGTGATAATCTAGTCTTAGAATTACTGAAATTAGAAATAGGTATAATCGTAACTAATTTATACATATATTAACTTTTATCTTATTATAATAAAAATATTTAACTATTAAATAATTATTTAACAATAATTTAATCAGAAAAACGATTCTCTTTTTTATTTCAACTTAAGAAATAGTCTAATTTTAAAGGCTACTAAATGTTAAGTATAAAATTTTATAATCATTAAAAAACAAATATAGATATAATAAATGAACTAATCAAGATTAAAACTTATTTTATGAAATTTAATTTTTATATTATTTAAAAAAAACAAATTATGGTGAGTAAATGAAGAAATTTAGCGAATGGTTTCATAACATATTAGAGGAAGCTGAATTAATTGATTCAAGATATCCTATTAAAGGAATGAGTGTATGGCTACCAAGAGGTTTTCAAATTAGAAAATATGCACTCAAAGCATTACAGGAATTACTTGATAAAGACCATGAAGAAGTATTATTTCCAATGTTAATACCTGAAAGTGAATTAGCAAAAGAAGCAATACACGTTAAAGGTTTTGAAGATGAAGTATACTGGGTAACAAAAGGTGGAAAAAGAGATCTTAATGAACAACTAGCATTAAGACCTACAAGTGAGACATCAATGTATCCAATGTTTTCATTATGGGTACGTTCACACATGGATTTACCAATAAAAGTATACCAGACAGTAAACACATTCAGATATGAAACAAAACATACAAGACCATTAATAAGAGTTCGTGAAATAACAACATTCAATGAAACTCACACAGTACATGCAACAGAAGAAGAAGCTGAAGAAGAAGTAAAAACTGGAATAGAAATATATAAAACATTCTTTGATGAACTAGGTATACCATACTCCATAAGTAAAAGACCTGAATGGGATAAATTCCCTGGATCAAAATACACAATGGCATTTGACATGATTATGCCTGATGGAAAAACTCTTCAAATAGGAACAGTACATAATTTAGGTACAACCTTTGCTAAAACATTTGACATAGAATTTGAAAATGATGAAGGTGAACATGAATATGCTCATCAAACATGTTATGGATTATCTGATCGTGTGATTGCTGCATTAATAGCTGCCCATGGTGATGAGAAAGGATTACAATTACCTCCAGTAGTAGCACCTGAACAAGTAGTAATTGTACCAATAATATTCAAAGAAAATCAAGATGTAGTACTAAACTTCACTGATAATCTTGAAAAACTATTAAAAAGTAATGGTATCCGTGTAAGACAAGATAAAAGAGATATGAGGCCAGGTAAGAAATATTATGAATGGGAAAAACGTGGAGTTCCATTAAGAATAGAAGTTGGTCCTAGAGATATTGAAAATAAATCTATTGTATTAATAAGAAGAGATACTGGTAATAAAGAATTCATTGATTACGATGAGAACACTATTGCAGATGTTGTTAGAGATACATTAGATAATATTACTGAGGATATGAAAGTATCTGCTAATAAATTCCAAGAAGAAAAAACATATTCCGTTGAAAATCTTGAACAGGTTAAAAAGACTATTAACAAGAAAGGTGGAATTGTTACATTTAATTGGTGTGGAGATACTGACTGTGGTAAGGACATGGAAGAAAAATTCGATATTGACGTATTAGGTACTCAAGAGGCTGATGTATCTGGACCATGTTTAAATTGTGGTAAAGAAGCTCATTATAAGGCTTTAATATCAAAAACATACTAAACCCCTTAATTATTTTTTTAATATTTTTTTTTATAGAATAGAATTTATTTTTTTAGAAAAAGAATCCTTTTTGAAGTTAAATTTAATAAAAAGAGTAAATTAAATAAAAAGAGAGGAGTTAGTGAAAAATTAATAATTTATTCTTCACCTTTTGCTTTTTTTTCTCTGTAGTTTTCTATAGCTGCTTGTAATGCATCAGCTGCTAGGTTGGAACAGTGTAATTTAATTGGTGGTAGTCCGTCTAATTCTTCTGCTACGTCATTTCTTGATATTTTGTATGCTTCATCTATATCCATTCCAATAGCCATTTCTGTAATCATACTACTTGTAGCTATTGCTGCTCCACATCCAAATGTACTGAATTTTACATCAGTTAGTTTTTCATCATCATCTACTTTTATGTAGATTGTCATGATATCTCCACAAACTGGATTTCCTACTGTTCCTTCACCATCTGGGTTTTTTATTACACCTGTGTTTCGTGGGTGTGTGTAATGTTCTATAACTTTGTCACTGTATTGCATTTTTATTCACCATCCTTTTTTATTATCCTACTTTTTTAATATCTGTCTAAATCTTCATCTTCTACTGGTTTTTCAAACCTATCTCCTATGTATTTGTCTTCTTCGTTATCCCATAGTGGTGATAGGTCTCTTAGATAATCTACTACTTTTTTAATTGATGCTACTATGTAGTCTACATCGTCGATTGAGTTTTCTGGTCCTATGGATAATCTTAGTGAACCGTGAGATAATGCTGGTTTTATTCCTAATGCTGCTAATACGTGTGATCCTTTAAGATCATGGGTTGAACATGCTGATCCAGTTGCTCCGTCTATTCCTTCGTTATCTAATCTTAAAATTAGTGATTCTCCTTCTACTCCTGAGAATCTGAAGTGTACGTTGTTTGGTAATCTGTGTTCTAGGCTACCATTTACGTATGAGTCTTTAATGTTTGCTAATACTTTTTCTATTAATGCATCTCTGATTTCTTGGTTGTGTTTCATGTGTTCTTCTAATCTTTCATTAGCAAGTTCTGCTGCTTTACCGAATCCTACAATTCCAGGTATGTTTTCAGTTCCTGATCTTAGTCCGTTTTCTTGTCCTCCACCGTGCATGAATACTTCAAGTCTTATTCCTTTTTTGATGTATACTGCTCCTACACCTTTTGGACCGTTTATTTTGTGGCTTGATAATGATAATAGGTCTATGTTTTGTTCTTTTACGTCTACTGGTATTTTACCTGCACTTTGTACTGCATCAGTGTGGAATGGTATGTTGTGTTCTCTTGCTATTTCTCCTATTTCTTTTATTGGCTGGATTGTACCTACTTCGTTGTTAGCGTGCATGATTGTAATTAAGATGGTGCTGTCTTTTATTGCATTTTTTAAGTCGTCTAGACTTATTAGTCCATCTTCGTCTACTGGTAAGTATGTTACTTCAAATCCGAATTTTTCTAGGAATTCACATGTTTTTAGTACTGCTGGGTGTTCTATTGCAGAAGTTATGATGTGGTTTCTAGGGTTTTCCTCTGTTGATTTTTGTATTTCTTTTAATGCTATTCCTTTAATGACCATGTTATCTGATTCTGTTCCTCCACTTGTGAAGGTTATTTCACTTGGATCTGCATTGATTAGGTCTGCTACTTGCTTTCTTGCTTTTTCAAGTACTTCTTTTGCGTCTACTCCTAATCTGTATAATGTTGATGCGTTTCCAAATCTTTCGTTAAAGAATGGTAACATTTCTTTTAGTACTTCTTCATCTACTGGTGAAGTTGCTGAGTTATCCATGTATATTAATTCATGTGCCATTTTTATTTTCTCCCGATTTATTTTTTTTAATAATGATTTTTATAATAAAATTCTTTCACATTGTTATTTATTTCACATTGTTATATTTCATATTAATACTATTTAAAGCTATTCTTATAATTCCTAAATTGAAACATATTAATAATACTAAAAATATAACTATTGTTATAATATTATTATAAATAATTCGATTGAAAAAATCGGGCAATAAAACAGACAAATTGATTATAAAAATAGACAAAAATTATTTTTAATAGAAGACTAACATAGTTTACTTTAAATTAAACAAAACACAAAAATAATATAATTAATATAATAATATTAATCGGGCAATAAAACAAATAATATCGGGCAACAATAAAAAAAAAACAAATTAATTTTTCAATAAAAAAAATAATATAGTTTATTTTAAATTTGTTTATTTTAGTAAATCAAGGAGCTATTAAAGAATGCTAAAAAGAAAATACATTGATTTAATAATAGTAATTATTGTAGTCCTTGCAGTAGTATCCTATACATATACATCATTCTACTCAGATGATGATACAGTATCAATAGGATACTTACCTTCAGATCACGATGCAGCATTATTTGTAGCAAATGCTTCAGGCATGTATAGAGATGCAGGGTTAAATGTAGAACTACATGAATATAATAATGGTGGAGATTTAATAAGTGCAATGACAAGCGGGACAGTTGATGTAGGATATGTGGGAGTAACACCCGTATTATCATCCATATCAAAAGACGTACCTATAAAAATCGTTGCAGGAGCTCAACTAGAAGGTAGTGGATTAGTAACTAATGAACCTGATGTTACATCAATTGAAGATTTAAAAGGAAAGTCAATAGCTACACCAGGTCAATCTTCAATACAATACATGTTACTACAATACGACTTAAAAAAACATGACATGACAATGTCAGATATAACAAGTCCAAGTATGAAAGTAGCATCCATGAATGATGCATTAAAAACTGGAAGTATTGATGCAATGTTAACATATGAACCATATATGTCAATTGCTGAAAAACAAAATAATATGACAGTTGTAGATACATCTCATGAGATATTAGAAAATCATCCATGTTGTGTAGTAGTAGTTACTGATAAATTCGCAAATAGACATCCAGATAAAGTTAAAAAAATAGCAGAAATACATAAAAATGCTACAGAAAAACTAGAAAATGATCCATACGGATGTGTAAAGTATTTACCACGTAACATTGTAGCTAATGAAACCTTAGAAGGACAAATATTAGCTAACATGAGCTGGGTATCTGACTTAAATGATACATACAAACAAGATGTAAGAGATTTCATAAGTACAGAAAAAGATTTAAGAGTGTTAAATCAAACATTTAGTGATGAAAAATTATTCTACACTGCATAATCATTAAAAATCAATAAAAAGGGATAAAATGACAGAAGAAAGAAAATATTATATGGGACTAGATAAGTTAATTTTACCTATTCTTATCGTAATAGTATGGTATATATTAGCTGATGTATTAACTGTATTACCATCATATATGTTTCCAGGACCTGTAGAAGTAGTTAATTCCTTCATAAAATTATGGAGTACAGGTGAATTATTCACTGATGTATGGGATACATTATACAAAGTTATTATAGGTATGGTTTTTGCATCAGTAGTTGGAGTATTATTAGGAATAATTATGGGATGGTCTGAAAGATTAGAAAGATTATCTAGTTTAGTTATAAGTATATTAAGACCAATACCACCAATGGCATGGATTCCATTCTCCATATTATGGTTTGGAATAGGAATAGCACCAGCAGTATTCATCATATTCATGGGATGTGTATTTCCAATACTAGTATATACAGTAGATGGTGTTCACAGAACTAAAAGAGTATTAATTGAAGCAGCTATGTCTTTTGGTGCTTCCAACAGTCAAATGTTAAGAGAAGTAATAATACCTTCAACAGTACCTTACATAGTCTCAGGACTAAAAGTAGCGGTAGGTATAGCATTAATGTGTACAATTTCTGGTGAAATGATTGGTTCAAGTTCTGGTATAGGTTATATGATTTTAACATCAACAAATATATTTGATACTGGTTCAACAGTAGTAGGTATGTTATTAATAGGATTTATTGGAATAGTATTTGATTTCATATTTACAAAAATACAAGAACAAATATTCTGGTAAGGTGACTATATGACATTTGAGATAGAAAACGTATCAAAAAGATTCATTAACAATGAAAATGAAGAGGTTACAGCATTAAAAAACATTAACCTAACTCTTGAAACAGGTAAATTTGTATGTTTCATAGGTCCATCTGGTTGTGGTAAGACAACACTACTTAGGTTGATGGAGGGATTTGAAAATCCAACAGAAGGTACTATAAAACATAATGGTAATATAGTAAAAAAACCTTCAAGTGATAGAGGATTTATCTTTCAGGAATATTCATTATTTCCATGGCTTAATGTAATGGATAATGTAACATTTGGTTTAAAAATAGCAGGAGAATCAGAGGAAGAAAATAAGGAAAGAGCATTGAAATATCTTGATGCTGTTGGACTTAAAGACTTTGCATATAGTTATCCTCATGAATTATCTGGTGGAATGAAACAACGTGTTGCTATTATCAGGTCTATGATTAATCATTCTGAAACATTATTAATGGATGAGCCATTCAGTGCATTAGATTTCCAAACAAAAAGAAATCTTCAAGAACAAATAGTTGAGAATTGGAGAAAACGTAATAGATCTATTGTGTTTGTTACTCATGATGTAGAAGAGGCCGTTTACTTAGCAGATGAAATTGTTGTCTTCTCAAAAAGGCCAGGTACTATTAAAAAAATAATCAATGATGATTTACCAAGGCCACGTGATAGAGATTCCCTTGACTTTCATAAATTAATGGTTGAAGTAACAAAACATATTGATAAAACAGAAGGAATATAATCTCCCCTCATTCTTTTTTTATTTATTATTTTTTCGAATACACAATGTATTAATAAAAAAAGTAGTTTTTATGTACATGATGTAATATAAATTACTGATTTTAAATAGGTTTTTTAATATTATTAAGTTTATCATTAATATTTTTTATAAAAAAAGTGTATAAACTTGTATATTCTCAGTACAAGTTTAAATTTAAAACTAGTTGTCAACTTGGCTAATAAGTTGAATGATTTGAAGTGATTTATTACCAGATATATTCATGGTTTTTAATGCTTTAACTGTGGCTGTACTTAAATTCATTTTAGATACAACAAGGTTTTCTGTAACATACTTTTTAAACTGGTCATATTGATTATTATCATTAAATACTGATCTAAGACTATATGCAATAGGTCTTAGTTTTTCATCTAATATTGTTGATAAATCATCTAAAGCATCCTCATTTGCTTTAACCATTTCACTCTGTAAGGCATATCCAATGTCATTACGTGTGAAACTTTTTTCTAATTCTTCAAGGAGTAATTCATCAACTACTTCATTATCTTTGTAATTATTTTTCAATTTCTTATTTTTCTTATTAGATTTAACAAAGTCTTTATAAAAGTTATCTATCAATATTTCTTTATGATCAAATAATCTATCAACAGTGGATATTAAAACACTACTAGCATATTTCTTAATATTTTTTTCTGAAATCATTTATTATCCCTTTTATTAATAAGTGTAATGTATATAAAATTTATAAGTTTTCTTATTAATAATTTATTTAATACAAATGAACCATTTGGCAAAAAGAGTATTTTTGATAAAATTTTTTAGAAAATAGTTTTTATTATTTGAAGGATTTGATAAAAAAATTGTAATAAGTAGATTATTACAATTATATTTTAGTAACCTATTTCTTTGTGGAAGTAGTCGTATAAGTATACAGCTACAATTGCTCCAACTATTGGTGCAAATAGATAAATTGGATAGTAAATAAATGCGTTTGCACCTGTTACAAAGTAGTTTAATAACATAGGTGAGAATGCACGTGCTGGGTTTACACCTGCACCAGTGTAGTTACCTATTGCTATTACAATACCTGCTAATACTAAACCAATACTTAATGCTGCATCAGCTGCAGGTGCTTTTTTATCTACTGCTGTTGCCATAATTACGTACATTAATAGGAATGTACCTAAGAACTCAGCAATGAACATACCAACCATTCCAATATCTCCGAATGGTCCTACACCACCTAGTGCACCAATGGATGATGCTGGAGTACCGGAAATAGCTAATAAAGCTGCTGAAGCTAGTATAGTTCCAATAAATTGTGCTATTAAGTAAGGTATTACATCTGATCCTGGGAATTTCTTACCTGCCCATAATCCTATGGTTACTGCAGGGTTGAAATGAGCTCCAGATATAGGACCAAATGCGTAAATTGCTACGGTTAATGCTAGACCAAATGCTAAACCTATTCCTATCCAGTCTGGCATTGTTATTCCTATGTTGTAAATACTAGGGAAAGTCTGTCCATTATTGATGAATAATGTTAGTACAACTGATGCTGTACCAAAGAATACAAGAATAAATGTACCTACTAATTCTGCTAGAAATTTTTTCATTTCGGTCATTTTTATAATCTCCATAAATTTTTGATATTTTTTTGAGGAAAAATGTTACAAAGTTTATCTTTTGACATGATAAGCCTTGTTTTTTCCTTCTCTACTACAGATTATATATTATCAACTATTTAAAGACTAGTTTATTATCTTTCATTTTTGTTAAAAAAAATATTTTAGAATTTATTGCAATGTATATTTTTTATAAAATACTTGATAATTATTAAAAAAATATTTATTTTATCTGATTTTTGTAACAATTTTTAGGTTTGTCTAAATTTATAAATAATAATGTATAAATAATAATAAAATATAAAATTATTAGTATTCTATCTCATTTTATTTATAAATTTACATTTTAAAAAATCAAATTTTTCTGAATGGGATATTAAGTAACAATTAGAAATAGTAAAGATTATATAACAGCAGTTATCCTTTCTTTATAAGTAATTGTATTAAATAAAGAAAAATATATAATATATTATATTTATTCAAAAATTTCAGGTAGGCTACAAAATGGATTTCAGAAATGTACAATTACCTAGAGAAATACGTACGGGTCCCGGAGTAATTAAAGATATAGGGGAAGTATGTGATAGTCTCTTTTCAGAAAAAGATATAATATTAGTAACAGGTCCTACAACAAAAAAAATTGCTGGAGATCAAGTAACTGAAATTCTTGAAGATGAAGGTTACGATATAACAGAAATAATCATAAAAACAGCATCATACGAATCAGTAGATGAAGTAACAAAACAATCAAAAAATTCCACAGCAATTTTAGGTGTAGGTGGAGGAAAAGTAATAGATGTTGCAAAAATGGCATCGACTAACAATCACATTCCATTAATCAGCATACCTACTACCGCTTCACATGATGGTATGGCATCACCACGAGCATCTATTAAAAGTGATGATGGTAGTGTATCTTTACAAGCAAATGCACCTTTTGGATTAGTTGTAGATGCTCAAATAATAGCCAAATCACCATATAGATATACAGCAGCAGGTTATGCTGACATAATATCTAATTTCACTGCAGTAGAAGATTGGAAATTGGCTTATAAACTTATCAACGAACCATTCAGTGATTCAGCAGCAGCATTATCATTAATGACAGCAAAATTATTAGTTGATGAAGCAGACAATATACGACCAAGACATGTTGGAAGCGTAGGTATTGTTGTTAAAGGATTAATAAGCAGTGGTATGGCTATTAGTATAGCAGGTAGTAGTAGGCCAGCCAGCGGATCTGAGCATAAATTCAGTCATGCTCTAGATGTTATAGCACCTAACCCAGCATTACATGGAGAACAGTGTGGTGTTGGAACAATTATGATGATGTATTTACAGGGTGGTAACTGGAAGAAAATAAGATCTATTCTACAAAAAGTTAAAGCACCTACTACAGCAAAAGAATTAGGAATCGAAGATGAATATATAATAGAAGCTTTAACACAGGCACATAATATTCGAAAAGAAAGATACACTATTTTAGGTGACCGTGGTTTAACAAGAGAAGCAGCAGAAAATATTGCAAGAAATACTCATGTAATCGAATAAGGAGGATAAGCATGATTACTTTAATTGGTACGAGTTTAGCTAAAAAGGGTTTAGTTTTTACTTTTTATGGTGGTTCTAGTAAATGTGAATCATGTAGATTTAACAGAACATGTTTAAATCTTGAAAAAGGACGAAAATATGAAATAACCAACGTAAAAAAAGTTACTCATAAATGTCCATTACATAAAGATGGTAAAGTTCAGACAGTTGAAGTCGAACCAGCTACTATTAGAACATCAATTGAAACTAAAAAAGCATATAAAGGATTAACAATTATATTTAGATTAAAAGATTGTGATGTTGATTGTGAAAATTATGACATATGTCATCCAGAAGGATTATATAATGATGATAAATGTCAAATAGAAGAAATTGGTCCGGAATTAACATGTCCGGTGGGTAATAAGTTGACAGAAGTTATTTTAAGTCATTAATAATAGGTGATTGAAAAATGGTAAACATGGATATATTGAAAGATAAAGTTGGAAAAAAAGCAGCAGATTTAATTAAAGATGGTCAAATTGTTGGATTAGGAACTGGTTCCACAACTCATTATTTTATTAGATATTTAGGTGAGAGAATTAAAAAAGAAGAATTAAATATTCTTGGAATTCCTACCTCTTATCAATCTTTAATAATAGCTAGAGAAGCAGGTATTAATACCACTACATTAGATGAATATGATATTGACATAGCAGTTGATGGTGCAGATGAGGTAAATTCTTCTCTTGATTTAATTAAAGGTGGAGGCGCAGCACATACTTTAGAAAAACTAGTTGATAGTTCTGCAAAAAAATTTGTTGTAATAGTTGATGAGAGTAAGATGGTTGAGGATTTAGGTGAGTTCCCAGTACCTCTTGAAATTATTCCTGATGCATTAAGAGTTGTTAAAGAAACTCTTATTCAAATGGGTGGTAAACCTGAGTTACGTATGGGTATTCAAAAGGATGGTCCTGTTATAACTGATAATGGTAATTTTATTTTAGATACCAAGTTTGATAAAATTAAAAATCCTCAAAAATTAGAGAAGGAATTAAATACTATACCTGGTGTTCTTGAGAATGGTATTTTTGCAGGTTTAACTGATAAGGTTATTGTTGGTAAAATGTCTCGTATTGAGGAGATTGATAGAGAAGATATATTATAAGTAATCAGGTGTGTATATATGAAACAATGTATGGATTTAGATAATTTACATAGACGTCTTAGTAAAATTGAAGGTCAGGTTGCAGCTATTGATCGTATGATTGAGAAAGATATTCCTTGTGAAGATGTTTTAATGCAAGTGAATGCGGCTAAGTCTGCTCTTAACAAAGTAGGTAGTATTATTCTTGAAGGACACATGAATCATTGTGTTAAAGATGCTATTGATAAGGGAGATAGCTCTGAGGCTATTAAGGACTTGTCAAAAATTATTGATTATTATTCTAGAATTTAAGTATTTTTTCTATTTTTTTAACTATTTTTTCTTTTTTATGATTTTTTTTAGATATCTTTATATAGTAGTATTATTATATTAATTATTATACCTATAGGGGTATACGTATAATATAAAAATAAACTCAAAAGGTCAAAATCAAAAGGTGTTAAACTCGAAAGGTGTTGAATATAATTTATTAATATAAATCAATTACATAATCTGTTAATTAAAAAAATATTAATGATTTATTAAAAGAAATTTTAACTATATAAAGTATTAATTAAGTCATTGGTTACTTGACTAAAATAGATTTATATAGTATTTTTTTTATATTAATTAGTATACCTATAGGGGTATAGGTATAGTCTTATGGTTAAATAAGTATTCAAGTATCATTAAGACAATTAGAATATACTTGACTATGAGGTCATTAATAAAATTAATTCTATCATGAGGTGTGAACAATGAATGGAATAATTAAAAAAATAGGATTAGCAATAGTACAAGTATTAATGGCAATAATAATGTTAATAGGTTTATTCTACCTACATATTTACGAAACAAAACCTATTTACCTACCATTAAAAAAAATAAGTTGATAACATTAATAAAAAACAAAAACAAAGAACAAAATAGAATAAAATTGAATTATTAATATTATTATTCAACAATAATCTACTTTATTATAAGTCATTCTAAAATAAAATAAAAATATTTTTTTATTTTTATCTATTTTTTAGGTTTTTCAACATAAAACGGACAACCCTTTATACATTCAATACAGCTTTCACCAAAACCAAGGCATTTTTCTTTATCATAACGAATTTCACCATCAACAAGATATAATGCATGTTGAGGACAATTATTCACACAATTATAACATTTTTTACAATACTTTTCAATAATAGGTTTTAAATGCTTAGGTAAATTTTTATAATCAACAGGCATATCTGTACTAATAAAAAATACTTCATCGTTATCTACATTAACATCATAATCAGAGGATATTTCATTATCAAGATTATGTAACTTAGAGCTTTGAATAATTTCTGAAGAATCAATATCTAAATTTTCCTTATTTACTAAAAAAGTATGATAACCTCTTTTTTCAATAAAATCACATAATTCTATTAAAAGCTCTGTATATTCATCATACTCTTCGCTATTATCTTCTTTTGAATATTTCTTATCTTTTTTAATAATACCTACAATTGTTGTTTCAAACATATGACTTAATTTAAATTCCTCAGGAATATCAGCATATCCTAATAGATTAACACCATTACCATGAGCAAACTCCTCAAAATCTTCTTTAATCATATTAATCCCTACTCTTTATATAAGCCACGTAATAATTCAATCTCGTTCTTATATCCTTCTACATCATTAGGTGTTTCTAAATAAAATGGTAAGTCACGTAGTTTTTCATGATTGATAATATCTGTTATAGCATCAATACCAATTTTACCTAAACCTATTTTTTCATGTCTATCCTTATGACTACTTAATCCAAATTTACTATCATTTAAATGTATAGCTTTTAATCTGTCTAAGCCAATCACAGAATCAAACTCATCAAGTACACCATCGAGATTATTCACTATATCATAACCAGCATCATATACATGACAAGTATCAAGACATACTCCTAATTTATCATCAAGTTCTACTTTTTCAATAATAGCCTGTAGTTCCTCAAATGATCTTCCAATCTCAGTACCCTTTCCAGCCATAGTTTCTAATAGAACTGTTGTCTTTTGGTCTTCACGAATTAATTTATTTAATGAATCAACAATTAACTCAATACCCTTATCTACACCTTGTTGCACATGACTTCCAGGATGAAAATTGTACATATTATTAGGTAACTGGTCTAATCTTCTAAGGTCATCCTCGAAAATCTCATAAGCATTATTCCTAGTTTTCTCTGATTTAGATGCTAAGTTAATAATATAAGGGGCATGAGCTAAAATAACGTCCATTGTTGTGTTATCCATTAATTCTTGAAGTTTATCAACATCATCAGGATCTAATTTCTTTGCTTTTCCGCCTCTTGGACTTCGTGGGAAAAATTGAAAAGTATTCGCGTCAATACTTAATGCCTCAAGTCCAATATTTTCAAATCCTTTATTTATTGATAAATGAGCTCCTATTGTAAACATATTCTTCACCTTATTTATTATCCTATTATTTCATTTTTTTATCTTATTAAAATATTAATACTATTAAATATATACTTTTATACAATAATTTAAGAGGAATTTTATGGAAACCAATAGAATATTAGTTACTGGTGGAGCAGGATTTATAGGAACAAACCTCGTAAATGAATTAAGAAATAGGGGACACGAGGTTATAGCAGCAGATTTACTTAATAATAATCGTGACGATTATGTACGTACAGATGTTAGAAATTATAGACAAATAGAACGTACACTTGAAGAAGAAGGCCCATTTGATTACGTATACCACTTAGCAGCAGAATACGGTAGATGGAATGGGGAAGCATACTACGAAAACCTATGGCAGACAAATGTTATAGGTACAAAAAATATGATTAGATTACAGGAAAAAAACAAGTTTCGTATGATATTCTTCTCATCAGCTGAAGTATACGGAGATTATAATGGTAAAATGTCTGAAGATGTAATGAAAAACAATCCAATAAAAGACACATACCAAATGAATGATTATGCTATAAGTAAATGGGATGGAGAATTAATGTGCATGAACTCTGCAAAAATGTTTGGAACAGAAACAGTAAGAGTTAGACCAGTAAACTGTTATGGTCCTGGAGAGAAATACACTCCATACAGAGGATTCATACCTAAATTTACATACCTAGCATTACATGATCAACCATACACGGTATACACTGGACATAAAAGAATCATAGATTATGTGGGAGATACTGTAAGAACTTTTGCAAATATTGTGGATAACTTTATTCCAGGTGAAGTATATAATATTGGTGGAAATCAAGACTGGGAAATGGATATTAAAGAATATTCTGATTTAGTATTAGAAGCTACAGGACGTGATGATAGTCTTGTAACTTACAAAGAAGCAGAACCATTCACAACAAAAGTAAAAACAATAGACTTTTCTAAATCCATCAGGGATTTAAAACATGACCCTAAAGTAAAACCTAAAGAAGGTATTAAAAAAACAGCTGAATGGATGAAATGGTACTACAGATTAGAGTAGGAATACCACTCCATTTTTTTTATTTTATTTTTTTATCTATTTTTAAATTATTAAATATTGTATTAAGTTTAGCACCAATAACTTCTTTTGTATAATTTTTAGATTGTTCATAGCCCTCTATTTCTAATTTAGAATGTAGTTCATCATTAGTTAATATCTTTAAGAGGCATTCACTTAATTCTTTATAATTTTTAGGTTCATAAAATAATCCTCCTTTTCTACCACTAGCTTCAACAACAGGAGGAATCTCTGCAGCAACAAAAGGCGTCTTTAAGGATAATGCTTCAATAATAACTATACCAAAACCCTCAACAACACTAGGAAGACAAAATACATCAGAGGAGTTCACCACCTTCATAACATCTTCATGCTTTTCGACAAATCCTAAAAATTCAATGTTATCTTCTAACTCTAATTCTTTAGTAAGATTTTTTAATTCATTTTCAAGAGGACCTGTACCAATAATCTTACATTGTATGTCAGGTATTTCCTTCTTGATAATATTCACAGCTTTTATTAAGTCTTCAACACGTTTATACTCAACTAGTCTAGCAACACAGGCAATTGTAGGTTTATCATAAGGCTCTGATTCAACTACAGGAAAATCAACTATATTATGCACAGTCTTTATTTTATCCTCTGGAAAATAAAGTAACAGATTGTTTTTCGTGTAATCAGATACAGGTAGAATTAAATCAATGTCCTGTTTTAAAAAATGTCGTTCCATAAATTCACCAAATATTCCTGTAATGCCCATAGTATTAATCCATCGACCTATCCACACATCATGATATCTAGCAACAATTGGAATATCTAGTTTCTGTGAAATATGCCATGCTACAGGATATGTGATAAAATTATATCCTATTACTAGGTCAATATCTTTAAGATTTTTACCAACATTATATGCATCTTTCATGAAATTTAATCTTTTTAATAATGAGCCTTTTTGAGTGTAACCTCTTTTATCACCACAGCATATAACATGAATATCATTAATGTAAAAGTCATCACTATTATTTTCATCATTTGATGTTAATACTGTGATATTATTGTATTTAGATAGTTCTACTGATTCATTAAATGCACATACTTCCACACCACCCTTTATTTCTAAATCAGCACTATGTGGAAAATATTCTGTCACGATGCATATATTCATTGTAATCTCCCTTGTATTGAATTATGTTTCATAAGTTTATTTTATTGAATGTTAATAATACTTTATTTTTCATAGTTATTTATATAATATATTTTTGTAGTTATTAACTCTAATATCTAAAATTATAATAATTTAAAAAATCAAATATTATTATAATATTAAATATTGGGAAATATTATAATAATTAATTTATTATTTTTTTTTAGGAGTTGTACAATTAATGAGTAATGTTGCGGTTTTGTTACCAGCATATAATGAAGAGGTTTCTATAGCAAGTATGATTATATTATCTTCCAAGTATGCTGATGAAGTAATCGTTATCGATGACGGTAGTACTGATAGAACATCTGAAGTCTCTAAAAGAGCAGGGGCTACAGTGTTACGTCATAAAACTAATCAAGGTAAGGGAGCCGCATTAAAAACTGGTTTTAAATATGCTGAAAAATATGATGTTATTGTAACATTAGATGCTGATGGACAACATAATCCCTCAGAAATACCTAATCTTGTTAAACCAATAGAAGAGGGTAAGGCCGATATTGTTAATGGTAGTAGATATATTAATGGTAACGAGACAAACACACCTAAATATAGGCGTGTAGGTCAAACGGTTTTAGATACTGCTACTAATTTAGCATCAGGTATTAAGTTAACTGATACACAAAGTGGTTTCAGAGCATTTTCATCAGAGTCTTTTAAACATTTTAACTTTGACCCAGATGGTTTTGGAATAGAAAGTGACATGTTAATAGAGGCTACTAAAAATCATTTACGTATAGTTGAAGTTGAGATTACTGTTAGATATGATGTAGATACAAGTACGGATAACCCTGTTGTTCAAGGTTTTTCAGTGTTAATGAGAGTATTAGAGCTTATGCGTTTTAATAGACCATTATATTTTTATGGAATCAGCGGAGCAATAATCCTATTCTTTGGTATATTAATTCTTTTAACAATTAATATGACTGCATATAATAATAACATATATTTAATGTCTATTGGATTATTTATAGTGATTATGGGAATAGTTTTATTCATTTCAGGTATTATTACTGATACAATGGCCAGATATAAAAAATAATAATAGTTATTTAACATTAAAACTTATTATTAATGAAAAAAAGATTAATAGTATATAAAAAAAGTCATTAACATAAAATGATGGAGAAAAAAGAAAATGAATTTTGATGATTATAAAGGAAAAGTTATATTTTTAGGTGCAGGACCAGGAGATCCTGAACTCATAACAGTTAAAGGTGCAGAAGCTATTAAAAATTCTGATGTAATAATATATGCAGGTTCTTTAGTTAATCCAGCAATTTTAGATTATGCAAAAGATGGTGCTGAAATATATAATAGTGCAGAAATGAATTTAGATGATATCATTGATGTAATTAAAAAGGCTCATGAGGAAAACAAGATTACTGCACGTGTACATACTGGTGATCCATCAATTTATGGTGCTATTGCAGAACAAATTAATCAACTTAAAGAATTAGATATTGGATATACTATTATTCCTGGTGTAAGTAGTTTATTTGGTACTGCTGCAGCTCTTGAATCACAACTTACATTACCTGAAGTTTCTCAGACAATTATTATTACAAGACCAGAGGGAAGAACACCTAAGCCTTCTAAAGAAGCTTTATGTAAGTTAGCTGAGCATAATGCTACAATGTGTATATTCCTTGGAGTACATATGATTGAGGAAGTAGTAGCTGAATTAGTTAAAGAATATGATGAAAAAACTCCTGTTGCTGTAGTTAAAAAAGCTACATGGCCTGATCAGGAAATTGTCAGGGGTAATTTATCTAATATAGCTGAAAAAGTTCACGAAGCTGGATTTACTAAAACAGCAATGATTGTTGTTGGTGATGTATTAGATCAGCAAAGCGGAGAACAATCTAAATTATATGACCCTAAATTTGCACATATGTACAGAGATGCTGAATAAGATTATTCATTATATTCTCTACTATTTTTTTCTATTTTTTATTTAACAATTTAATTATTATTTTAGAATTAGTTATATCAACTGTTTTTAAGTAGAATTTTTATTAATTATTTAAAAAAAAGTAAATTGAAAGGAGATTAGTTTAGTTTTTCGTCTCTTAAGTCTATTGTATCAACTAAATCTGGACCTGTGGAGATAATTGTTATTGGTACACCTACATCTTTTTCAATGTCTTCAATGTAATCTCTTGCTTCTTGTGATAAGTCTTCGTATTTGTTTACTTTTGCACATTCTGGGTATAATCTGTCTATGCATGTTAATGCGATTTGGGTTGCACCATTAATCATACATGATCTTTTAGCTAGTTCTTTATCGAAGAGACCAACTCTTCTTTTACGTCCAGTTACTACTCCATATTCTTCTATTCCCATTTCTTCTGCTTTTTCTGGTGATATTTCTGTTGGGAATGGTCCTTCTCCTACTCTTGTAATATATGCTTTGAATATTACAATTACCTGGTCTACTTTTGTTGGGCCTATTCCTACGTCTGCTGCTGCTGTACTTGCACATGTATCTTTACTTGTAACGTATGGGTATGTTCCATAGTATAAGGATAATCCAAATCCTTGTGAACCTTCGATGAATACATCTTTTCCTTCGTCTATTGCTTTATTAACTTCTTGTGGTACGTCTGTTACATAGTCTTTTAGTTCGTCAATATCTTTTGCGTAGTCTATTGTTCTGTTTATACGATCTGCATTTGCCGGTCCACAACCACTACCTGTTGTTCCTATTTTCTTAGATAGATAGGAAGAATCTTTGTCAGCTTTTGTATGTTTTTCTGTGATTATTGCACAGTTTGCATCCATGTATGTTCTTCCTTCTAAATTATACTTGCTTAGGTAATCTAGTTCGTGTTTAAATACATCGGGATTTACTAATACACCAGCACCTATTAATAATCTTGCATCTTCATTGAAGAATCCTGATGGTGTTAATCTTAATCCATATTTTTCACCATTGAATTCAACAGAGTGTCCCGCATTTGGTCCTACTCCTGCTCTTGCTATTATTTCTGGTTTATCTTTAGTACAAAAGTATGTGATACATTTACCTTTACCTTCGTCTCCCCATTGTCCACCAACTAAAATGGTACATGTCATAAATCCTATCTCCTGTTTTATTGTCGTGTATGATTTTTTTTTGGATTTGTATTTTTTTCTTTCAAATCCTCGTACTTTAATATTTATCTTAAATATTAAATAAAAACTTTTCTATATTTTTTAGTTTTTTCATTTTATTATTTTCTAGTTCTTTTTGAAATGTTTTTTATATTTTTATTTAAAATGAATATATTATATACAATGTTTAATTATTTAGTTAATTATTTATATTATTTTTAATATATTAATAAATAAAAATAATAAAATGGAGGTATTTGGTAAATAAAATATCAAAATATTAAAAATCATGTTTAACATGTTAGACAATTACTATTACAGAAAAATTACAAATGAAAATGATTTTAAACAAATACAATCAATGGATAGAACATTAAACAAAAAATTAACAAATAATCTAATAACAAAACTATTAAATGAGGATATAGAATGTTATATGATGATATCTGATTATAATATATTGGGATTTTTTGCAATAAAAGAAGAACACATGGAATTATTCACAAAGAAGACATATAACATAATAAAAATTCTATGCATTCATATATTTAAAGAATACAGATTACGGGGCTATGGAACTGAAATATTAAATGATATTCAGTGGTCAGTAAAAAATAATAATAACAAGTCCTACGAATACATATTAGCAAACTCATTTGTAAAAACAGCAATGTTCTTTTTAAATAATGGTTTTGATTTTTATAAGAATAATAAAAAATTAGATGTAGAGGAACATATGATATTAATGTATAAAAAAATAGATTAAGAAAAAGAGATTTAAGATCTTCGTCTTTTTCTTTTGTTTCGGCTTTTTTTATCCTCTAAAACACGTGTATTCTTGAAATTACCTTTATTTAATTTTGAATAAGAAATTTCATCAATACTCTCAGAATAACATCTTTCAGGATTATGATCTCTTAGTCTTTGTATATATAATGAAATAACTTTAGATATGTATTTTTCTTTAGTAAATCGACAGTCAAGAGTTATATTTTCAATGCCCATCTCTTTTATTTCATCAATTTCATCAATTAAACATAACATGTCATTATTGAAGAAATGACTTTGTCTATTATAATCAAAGTAGATTTTGAATTTAGCATTATTTTCTTTATCTTCTAATACAACATATTCATTTGTACCAATATCTAAATCAAATCCTTCATTTAAATTAGAGAAATCATCTTTAGAAACCATTATCTCCTGATTTCCCTGTACAATTAATTCCATTTTTGTATTATAACCCTTTGACTTATTAATTAATTCTCTTATTTCTTTCTCTGATAATTCACTGGATATAGTAGCTCCTGTAAATCCTGCTTCTTCGAGCATTTTTACACTGAAATTATTCCAAATGTTTAGGTTATGTGAACCATAAACTTTTGTGTCTGGAAATAGCCTAGCTAATGATGGAGTATCACCCATAATTGAGATGGAAATATTATCTTTTCTAAGATTTTCATATATTTCAACTATCTTTTCTAAATCATCATCTGAGATGAATGCTGATAATACCCATACTAATTCCTTATCCGCAGCAATGTCTGCTGCTTTTCTTAGAACATTTTCAACGTTATTAAAGTAGTCTTCTTTATTTTTAAACATGTATGATGTGTCAAAGTAGATTCTGTTTAATGGATTTCTATTAGCTACAGTTAATAATTCTAGGTTATCTACATATACATTAAGTCCAACATAACTAGCTGGTTTTATGCCATGTTTATCATTTTTTACTTTTTTAGTGTATTTTTTAATATCTTTTCGTATTTGCTCTGATTTTTCTTCATTTGGAATATAGTATTGTAATAGTTTATCAGTAGCTATATCTAATACATCACGTCGAATATTATTAATTTTTCCAATAGCCATAAATACGTTGTCTGGTAAATTATTGACTTTTACATTATCAACAATAAATGGAGTGTTTCCACTCTTTGTCATTTGATTAATAATAGTTTCCTCTGTTAATGGCTTATTAATAGCTTCAGAGAATGTAACCTTTGATTTATATCCAAAGCTGATTATATCATTATTAACTTTGAAACTAGCATTAACAGTCATTCTGTTTTTCTTGTTAGCTGATATATCTAGGGATAATGGAATACTTGGTTTTACTTGTTCTTTCTTATATTTCTTTTGTTCATCATGTAATCCCTTGGAGTAGCTGATATATACCTCTGAACCAACTCTAATATCACGTGTTGTTTCTATTAGTATGTGTTTTTCATCTTGTTCAACTATTTTATCAAGATATATTCCTCTAATATGATTATTATGTTTAAATCCAATACCATCACCTTTTTGTAATACTGGATGGTCTGAGTTTTCAAATTCAATGTCAACTCTTTCTCCTTCAATGGATTTAATTTTTCCTAAGTATAATCCTTGGTGGAATGAACTTCGTCTACCCATTACTTCTCCAGGATTATCACCTAGTATGTATCCATTAGTATAGTATCTATTAAATATTAAATCTAATGATCTATTTAAGTCATGGATAAGTTCAGTATTATCTTCATTATTCATATTATCAATCATTGTACGATATGCCTGTACAACAGTTGACACATAATCCTCAGTTTTTAATCTTCCCTCTATTTTTAATGATTTTACTCCAGCATCGGATATTTCTTTAATACCTTTAAATGTAGCAAGGTCATGTGTTGATATTAAACAGCCATGACTAATACTATGATTTTTATATCTGAGTTTATAGTTAGACCTGCAAGGCTGAGCACATGCTCCTCTATTTGCACTACGTCCTGATATAAATGATGACATATAGCAGTCACCAGAAATACAGTAGCATAATGAACCATGACCAAATACTTCTAAATCTAAGTCTACCTTGTCCTTTTTTAATCTATCAGATACTCTTTTAATCTCATCTACTTCCATTTCTCGTGGAAGAATAATCCTTTTAATTCCTGCATCATGTGCCCATAAAAAACTATTATAATCACGTAATGTCATCTGGGTAGATGCGTGAATCTCCATTTCTGGAATAAATTTATTTAATAAATATACTAATCCAATATCTTGTACGATAACTGCATCCACACCTACACGATATAAAAATTGAACATATTTAAGAACGTCTAGGATTTCAGCAGTGTTAAATAATGTGTTAACAGTAACATGTATTGTAGATCCATTTAGATGAGCATATTTAACAGCTTTTTCAATTTCCTCTGATGTGAAATTCTGGGCAAATGCTCTTGCACCGAATCTATGTCCGGCAATATATACTGCATCAGCTCCTGCATTAATAGCAACAACAAGTATATCATATGATCCTGCTGGTGCTAATAATTCTGTTAAAACCATTTTATTTGTGACCTCTAAAATTAATTTTGAAAAATAAAAAAAATAATAAGATTAGTTATCCTAAACTATATTTATATAATATATATTTCTTTTAGTATACAAATTTAATGATAATTTTATTTTATAAATAGAATATAATATTATTAGAGAATGGAGAAGATATTTAATGTTAGAAAGTAATATAAACACTCTTATCACTAACTTATATCTAATAGTTGATTTAGCATTAATGATAGCTATTCCTGTAATTATATATAAATTAATTTCTAAAATGTTAATAAAACTTGAAAATAATGGTACGATAGAGAAAAGTTCAATTGAAACACTTATAAAAATACTACGATATATTATAGTAATAATAATAATTCTAGGCGTTTTAGAGATTTTAGGTATTAATATTCGTTCTCTGGTAATAAGTTTAGGATTAGTAACTGTAGCAGTAAGTTTAGCAGCTAAAGATACTTTATCAAATATTATTTCTGGTCTAATCATATTGGTAGAGAAAAGATTTGAAGTAGAAGATATGATTGAGATTAATGGTCATAAAGGACAGGTAAAGAAGATAGGCTTTAAATCTGTACAATTATTTTCTAATAATCAACTAACTGTTATTCCTAACGTATTATTCACAACAACACCATTCAAGAATTATACTAAAACAGGATTTTACATAGTTCCATTCACAATACAAATAGTAAATAAATCTGATCTTGATGAAGTCATTAAGGAGATTTCAGAAATTCTGGATAATAGTGATTTGATTCTTAAAAATCCAAGTTATAGTATTTTTGTTAAGAGTATTGGAACTAGTGGTGTTGAAATAGTAATTAAGGTACCTATATCTAATCCTCTGGATGATACAATGGTAGTATCTGAATTATTAAAGGAATTCAAGAGAAAAATAATTTTTGAGGATTTATAATTTGTTATAGGAAAATATTTAAGAAAAATAAATGTTATTAAAGTAAAGATTATTACTTTAATAATTATCTTTTTTTAGGAGAAGAGATTTATTGATAATATATTCTAATTTCTTTCACATCATTTTTGACATCTGCACTGTTAGATAATAATTCTGCATAGTAGATGTCAATACCTAAATCACCGTCAACTAAATCTTTTGTTTCTTGTCCAAAGTCGACAAATTCATCAGTTTGCATGTGTTTTTGTAATGCTTCTTTGGATTCCCATTTTTCAACAAACATTAAATTACCAGTTTCAATGTCAGAGTATAGGTTGTAACTAATATTTCCATGATGTGTTCTAGATGCTGCTATTAATGTTTCAGCTTTTTCGATTATTTCTTCTTTTTTATCTGCTATTGGTTTCATTGTTGCGTTAACAATAATCATTTTTAAAATCTCCTATGTTGATTGTTTGATAATTATTAATATTTATTTGAATTTATTTATAGTTTATTTTAAAAAACATTTATGAGAAATAATCTCATAAAGTTTTTATTTATTGTAATACTTTTTATTCTAATGTATTATTATTAAATGACTATCCTCCTTATTATTTATCCTTTTTAATTATCCATTTTTTCTCTGAATGGGTTAAATTGTTCTATTTTTTCTTTAATATTATTTTCAATTTTATGTTTTTTATGATTTTAAGTACTAGGTACAAAACTTAATGTTTCACGGGTACTATGATAAATGGTATTTCCTGAGAAACATACTATTATATTTTTTATAAATTTTGCATTTTTTGGGTAATATGTAAATGATAGGGTATTGTTGTTTACTTGAATCTTAGGACTAATTGTTTTTCCATTAACTTTGAATACTATATTGCCGCCGTAGATAGCTTTATTTGTTTTCATGGCTTTTAGTTGACAGTGTATTGTAAATTTATTTCCTGGTTTAAATGTGGTATTTGTTATTATTATTCTAGTTTGTTGATGTATAATGTTTAGTGAGGAATAGTTTCTATTGTATTCATACTTGTTGTTTGATCCGTATACTACAGATATTTTATATTTATCCTTACCAAAATTAAGAGGTATTTGGAAATTTGTTAGTTGGACTATTCCATTTGTAACATTAATGTAAATTACATTACCTCTTTTATCTTTAATTGTTTTATCGTTGATTTTAAATACTACTTTTCCTCTTGTTACATTATTATTTTGGTTATCTTTTAAATGTACTGTTAAATTTACATAATCTCCAGGGTAACCTTTAATGTTATCAAGGATACTGGTAACTTTAAATTTATGAAGATTTAAAGAGGTCTTATTACATAATACATAATCTAATCCTCTAACATTATATTTTACTTCAAGTACATTATTTCCTTTTAGACCATCACTAATTTTGTAATTTAACACTGTAATAGTATTGTTGTATTGGTTAATAGTGTAGTTTCGTAATGTTTTATTGTTTAACTTGAAAACAAATTTTCCATTCACAGTTGTGTTGATATTGTGTAATGTGGCTGAAATATTAATTGTATCTCCAGGATGTGCTGTTTTTTTGTCTAAAGTAATATATGGTTTAGGTACGATGTATTTAAAATTATAAACACAGGTATTGTTTAACAAATCATTTAGTATTATTTTTCCAGTGAGATTACCGTAAGTTAGACTTGTGTATCTTTTATTAACTATAATTATGTCATGAGGCTCTATTTTATTAAGGGGTATTACTTCATGCATTATTTCTTTATCATTTTTACTTAAACTAAATATTAATGATATGTTATTTCCACGGCCTGCTCCCGTGTTGTTTATAATAATCTGGTTTACTATTCTACTTCCAAATAGATACATGTCAGAACTATTCACTGTCAGATTATAGTCAGGTTCTACATACCTAATGATCTTAGTTGCTGTAGAAGTTTCATTTATTGGTGAATTAGTGGTTATTGTGATGTTTATATCATCTTTTTTATTTGAAGTAGTGGTTATGGTAATATTTTTTGTTTCATTTGAATTTAATCTATCAATATACCACGTATTAGTAGTTATACTGAAATTATCATCTGTGGAATTCATATATTCTAGATTTTTATCTAGTATATTCTTGATTGTTATATTACTACCATTACCTTTTCCAGTATTAGTAAGATACACAGTATATGTAATAGGTTCTCCATAACTATATGATTCATTTTCAGTTATTATTTGAAGAATATAATGTGGGATTTCAATGGATATATTAACATTATCTGCTGTGTCAATGTAATCATTTTGACCTTCATAGATTAATGTTAAATTAAGCATACCTGTCTTATTCAAATATTTATTAATTGTGTATGAACCATTTATTACGTCAGCTGTATCTAATATTTCATCATTATACATTAAGGATATTTTTCCTGTGTTGACTGTAGTATTATAAATCTTATCAGTATTTACTTGACCATTTATTGTAACATTTTCATCATAATTATATATTTTCTTGTTGTTAATGGTTATATCAGTGTATCTTAGATTATTTCCTTTGTATATATTATTGATGACTTGGGAAAATGTTTTTTCTGTTCCAATAAACAAATCATTGCATTTATTTTCATAGAATTTGTTTTCATGTACTTTGGTTATTCCTATTTTATCATAGATTAATGATTTTTCTATGACTGTATTGTTATTGAATGTATTATTTGTTAGAATTAATGAATTATTGTTTATAATTCCAGTGTTAGTTAATGTATTGCTTGTTATCATAGTGTCATTGATAAATAATTGATCATAATTTCTTATTAGGTTTGTAGCATTGTTATTTGTTATCTCCGATTGTTTGATTATTGTTGTTGTATTTGTATTTATTATTGTGTTATTGCTGGTATTGTTTGTTATTTTTATTTTGTAGAGAACTGTATTTCCTGTTAGGTATATTAATGTGTTTGTAACGTTGTTATTTGATAGAGTGGTGTTTTCTATTGTCATATTTTCCAGATTGGTTATTAATGTGTCACCACAGTTGTTGTTTAGTATATGGCTGTTATTGATTATATTTTCCTTTGAATAATCTTGAATGTATATTAGTGAATTATTTGCATTGTTTGATTTGAATGTAGTATTGTTTA
>CACZOU010000007.1 GCA_902782945.1 uncultured Methanobacteriaceae archaeon | reverse complement strand
TTTTTTTTAGATTCAGATAGTAACTGAAAATTCTATTATTTTATCATAGTTATATAGTGTAAGCCTAGACTTTGTTAAATCTGTATTTATTAATTTCCATGTTTTTTATTGAAAAATTAGTTAATTCTATTCTATAGTATGATATGAATAGTTATAATTAGATAATAAATCAATAATTGAGAGAATAATAACAATTTATCTAATTAAATGCAGTATTTTATTATTCATTTATTTAATTTAAAAATAGTAGTTTATAATTAAAAAGTTTAAAAAGAAAGTCATGTAGATCATGGAGTTGATATTGTAATACTTCTTATGATAGTATAAAACTGTCGTAAAGAAAATAAATATACAAATTTTATACAACTAGGTCAACATAACTATTTTAAAATATTATTTTATTTTTTATTGTATCTATATTCCAAGTGCTTCTAACATGGATTGAATACCTAATATAAATATTACAAGACCACCTATAAATTCAATAGCTCTTGAATATTTAATAGCAATCTTTGTTCCATATGTTCCTAGTAATAACCATATTATTACAACTATTAAACTTAAGCCACCTAATATAAATGGATTTACGTGTGCTACTGTTCCTTGACATGCAAGAACTAAGTTTTCTATGTTACCAAATATTAGTAATCCCCAAAACTCTTTATAATCATCGATAAAAGACATTATATCACCCTTATTCTAATTCTGGATCTTTGTTATATCTAATTGCTTCAATCATTGATTGAAGACCTAATATGAATATTGCAAGTCCACCAATGAAATCAATTATATTTGCATAATCAATGAATATTGAAGTTCCTATAGTACCTATAACTAACCAAATTATTACACATATGATACTTACAATTCCTAGTTTTAAAGGATTTGCGCCTTTTACTACTCCTTGTGAAGCTAAAATTAAGTTTTCTATGTTACCAAAGATAATTAACCATATAAATGGTAAATAAGCATCTAAAAACATGTTTTCACCTATTTTTATATTTTGTTTTATAATCACGTATTAATATATTTTTTATAAATAAAGTTAAGAGTTATTATAATTAATTCAAATAAAAAAATTAATTATTGTTTAAATTACCGTAATTTAAACTTTAATAGCTTATCATGTTTTTTATGATAAGTCTACATATAGTATATAGTAATTAGTTCTATTTATATTATAGTTTTCACGATATCCTGCTTGATTATGTATATTTATTATTAAAAGCTTATTTCTTTATCATAATTAATCATTATATACTATGTTATGTTATATTATTCAAAAAAAGTTAATTTATACCTAGAAACATATTTGTATGTAAATATATTAGATTAATATTCTCTATAAAATAATTAAATTAATTGGTGGAGTATGAGAACTTCTAATAACAATGTACAATGAGGAATATTTAAAATGTTGGAATTCATATCTTTTCATAAATTTAAAAAAACATTATTATCTTTAATTAAAAAATAGACTATTAATCCTTAAATTCTATAATTTCTTTGATTTCCTGTAATTTTGAGGGTACTAGTCTTATGTCTACGCCGTGATATGTTTTGTAGATGTTTATATATTTTTGTTTACGTAGTGATTTAATGCCTTTCTTTATTTCCTTGCATGAGTATTGATTTAGATTTTTACATATATTAATAATAGGTGTATGATGTTTACCTATACATCCATGTTTAAATAGTGTGGATAGTATGTCTTTTTCTAAATCAGGATTGCTTTTCATATAATATAAATATAGTGTATAACATATATAACTATATGTATAATATTTGTACATAAATATTGATTATATGTTTAAAAAATAAACATAGGTGAATTGTGTATGTATGATAAAATATTTGGAAAATATCCACAGGTAAAAGTAATAAATTACATACTTATCAATCCTAAAAGAGAATACACAAAAAAAGAAATAGCATATGGAGCAAAAATATCACGGGTAACTCTGGATTCATTTATAGATAATTTAGAAGACCTTAAAATACTTATAAAAGATAAAACAACATATAAAGTAAATCTCGAATCAAGATTAGTTAAAACATTGATAAATACACAAATAACATTAGCTGAAATAATGATGAATGATTACTTAGAACAGACTAAAGAACAGAAAGGAAGAGAATTAACTGATGAAGAATTAGATAACTTCATGGATAGTATAGATTATGAAGTAGATATTGATGATGAACTAGAACGGATTGAAGAAAATAAGAATATAATAATAGAACCACCAATTCCTGGACAAGTTACTAATATTAATAAAGCAGTATTCACACCAGAAACAGAGAATAAAGTATCAATAAACAGCTATTTTAATAATAATGATAAGACTAGGAGAATGATTAATTATGGATAATTTAAATAATGATTTAAATAATGGACAAATGCCAAAAATAGTATTCAAAGATAGTGAAACAAAATCAGTAAATGGAGCTGTATGTGTAGGCTCAAAAGATCAAATAAGATTAGCATTTATTGAGGAAAAACTTTCAAGTGATGATTTTGGTAATGTTGAAATGATACAGGAATGTAACACACAAGTAGTTATGACACCAGAAGTAGCTAGAAATATTATACAAGTACTTCAAGATAATCTTGCATCAAATAATTATTAAACCTTTTCTTCTCCTATCTTTTAATCTTTTTTTTGAATTATTATATAAAAATTAGTATTTATAAATAAGAAAAATGTTTTCATGTAAAAGAAGGTTATTGTAAAGAAGAGAATTAGTAGAAGTGTTTTAAAGCTAATTCTACGTCTTCTGCTTGTATTGTTTTACGATCTGCATGTTTTGCTAAATCAATAACAGCACTTGCTAGTTTTTCTGTGTATGCTTCTACAGCTTCAACGATTTTTTCTTCTGCATCTTTACTTATTCTTTCTGCACCTGCATTTTTAACAATTCTAGTTACTGGTGCTTTTGGTATTTCTGTCATTTTTTAACATCTCCTTTAAAATTAATTTGTTAATAGTTTTATTTAAGTATTTCTTAAATCTACTTAATTAACGTAGACAAATGTGGTATTTCCACTATTTTCTAATAAAAAATAAAATTATTAGAATTCTAATTTAGAAATTCTGTTCATAGCTTCAATAGTATTTTCATAAGTATTAAATGCTGTTAATCTAATGTAACCTTCACCACTAGGACCAAATCCAGCACCAGGAGTACTTACAACATGAGCCTCTTTTAATAAAATATCAAAGAAACTCCAAGAATCAATATCCTTAGGAGTTTTAAACCAGATATATGGAGAATCTACACCACCATAAACATCTAAACCTATTTTTTCAAGACTTTCACGAATAACCTCAGCATTTTTAGAATAATAATCAAGATTTTCCTGAATCTCTTTTTTACCTTCACTAGTATAAATTGCCTGAGCTGCACGTTGAACTGGATAGGATACTCCATTGAATTTAGTAGATTGTCTTCTATTCCATAATGGATTTAATTGTACATCATTACCTTTAGAATCTTTAAGATATACTTCCTCTGGAACAACACAGTAAGCACAACGTGTACCAGTAAATCCTGCTACTTTTGAATAACTTCTGAATTCTACTGCAACATCTCTTGCTCCTTCTACCTCATAGATACTGTGTGGTACATTAGGAGTTTTGATAAATGATTCATAAGCTGCATCAAATAATATTAATGCATCATGTTCATGTGCATAATCCACCCATTCTTTTAGTTGACCTTTAGTAAGAGTTGTACCAGTAGGATTATTAGGATAACATAAGTATATTATATCAACTTCTTCTTCTGGAAGGCTAGGAACAAAGTTATTTTCAGCAGTTGCTGGAAGATATGTGATATTTTCATAGAATCCATCATCACCCATTTTACCACTACGTCCTGCCATAACATTACTATCCACGTATACAGGATAAACAGGGTCTGTCACTGCTATTTTATTATCTTTAGAGAATAATTCCTGGAAGTTACCAGTATCACATTTTGCTCCATCACTTATGAATACTTCAGAGTTTTTAAGTTCAACGCCTAATGGTTTGTAATCATGTTCAATAATTTCATTTATTAGAAAATCATATCCCTGTTCTGGTCCGTATCCTCTGAATGTTTCAGGTTGTCCTAGTTCATCCACAGCTTCTTTAAATGCTTTTACTACTGATTTAGCTAATGGTCTTGTTACATCACCAATACCCATTTTTATTAAATCAACGTCTGGATTTTCTTTCTGGTATTCATCTACTCTTCTTGCTATTTCTACAAATAAGTAATTATTTTGTATTAAACTATAATATTCATTTACATTTGCTGTCATATTTATCACCATTAAAAATTTTTATTATTTTAGTTATGTGTATAATAGAATGTTATTTCATCATTTTCTACTTCATCTACACGTGCAAATCCGAATCTTTCTAATTGTACTATATCATCAACTTTAACATCAGAACTGTCTTTTTCGATAAATCCATCTACAATGGTATTATCCGGCATTACTACTTTTGCTTTAATTGAATCTTCTATAGGTACCCATTGGATGATACTTGCATGTTTACTTTGTGCTTCTTCTAGTGATTCACTATCATATGTTACATCATTACTAGTAACATCAATGTTGATTAAATCCATTAATCTTAATGGTTTTTTATCTAATGCTTTTTCATAATCATCTTTTGGTATGTAAGCTGATCCATTGAAGTTAAGATTTCTTAATCCTTTCTCTGGCTTGTTATAATGTAATTCTCTTGTTACACTCATTGATTGTTTATCTTCTGGTAAATCCTTGACATCTACTTTTACTGGGTTTGGTATGAAGAAGTACCTGTTAGTGTTTTCTTCTATGATTTTACGGTTTAATCCATAGATTTTCTTCCAACTTATTGTTGCATCAGCCTGTTTTGTTCCTATTTCTTCGATTAATTCGTATAATGCTTCTTTTTTAATTCCACGTCTTGCTATTGCTCTTATTGTTCCAAGTCTAGGATCATCCCATCCAGTGTATTTACCATTAGCTATTCCTTCACGTGCCTTGGATGTGCTTAGTAGTACATCATCCATTTTTAATCTTCCATAATGGATGAATTCTGGTATTTTCCATCCGAAGTGTTTGTAAAGGTAGGATTGTTTTTCACTGTTTGCTAGGTGGTCTTTTCCTCTTAGTACGTGTGTCATTCCCATTAGATGGTCATCTACTGTTACTGAGAAGTTCATCATTGGATATATTCTGTACTTGTTTCCTAGTCTTGGATGTTCTTGATCTACTATTCTCATTGCAACCCAGTCACGGATAGCTGGATTTTTGTGTTTTATATCAGTTTTTACACGTAGTACAGCTTCTCCTTCTTCCATGTCCTCGAATTTATCCCATAATTCCATGTTTTCTTCTATTGTATGACTTCTACATGGGCATGGTTGACAGTTGTCTTTGAGCTTCTTGAATTCACCAGCATCACAGGTACACATATATGCTGCTCCTATTTCTATTGCTTTTCTTGCATATTCATAGTAGATTTCTAGTCTATCACTCTGTATGTATACTTCATCTGGTTTGATTCCTAGCCATTCTACATCTTCTGGTATTGCTGTGTATGCATCAGGCTCTACTCTTTTTGGGTCAGTGTCTTCAATTCTTAGTATGAGTTTTCCGTTATATTTCTTCTGGTATAGCATGTTTAATAATGCTGCACGTGCATGTCCTATGTGTAATGGTCCTGATGGGTTTGGTGCAAAACGAAGTGTTACTTTTCCTTTTTCTGCATTTTCTAGTTCTGGTAGTCCTTTAGGTTTTTCTTGTGTTCTTTTATGTTCTTCTAATCCACCATCTTTTTCTAGTTCTGATTGTTGTTCCTCTG
>CACZOU010000006.1 GCA_902782945.1 uncultured Methanobacteriaceae archaeon | reverse complement strand
GTCTTCTAGTCTTCGGATTTGTTTTCTAAATTTTCTTCTATATTCTGGCATTTTATTCACATCTCTTTATCGTGTATTTAAATAATATCTATCCATCTGTTTTATCCGAATCTACCTGTAATGTAATTTTCGGTTTGTTTATTTGTTGGATGTAGGAAGATATCCTCTGTTTTTCCTGTTTCTACAATTTCACCATTTAAGAAGAATGAAGTATATTTAGAAACACGTGTTGCCTGTTGCATGTTGTGTGTAACAATTACGATTGTATAATCATCTTTTAACTGATTGATTAAATCTTCAACTTTAGTAGTTGAGATTGGGTCTAATGCAGAACAAGGCTCGTCCATTAATATTATTTCAGGAGACACTGCTATGGTTCTAGCAATACATAACCTTTGTTGTTGACCTCCTGATAATCCAAGAGCAGATTTATCAAGTTTATCTTTAACTTCATCCCATAAAGCTGCAGCTTTTAAACTTTTTTCAACGATTTTTTTGATTTTACTTTCGTTACTTTCACCGTGAATTCTAAGTCCATATGCAACATTATCATATATAGATTTAGGGAATGGGTTAGCTTTCTGGAATACCATTCCAACTTTTTTTCTTAGGTCAACAACATCTATGTCATCGCCATAAATATCTTTACCATCGATTACGATTTCTCCTTCTTTTCTGAAGGTAGGTATTAAATCATTCATCCTATTTAATGTACGAAGGAATGTTGATTTACCACATCCTGATGGACCAATAAGTGCTGTGACTGCATGTTCTTCAATACTAGTATTAATATTTTTTAGCACATGGTGATCATCAAAGTATGTGTTCAAATTTTTTGCTTCAATAATTTTTTTACTCATATTATTCTCCCATCATTTTCTTTTGATATCTTTCAACTAAAATGTTAGTTGTAATAGTTATACCTAATATTATTACTATAAGAACTACTGCTGTTCCAAATGTATTTTCAATTGAAATACCTTCAGTAGCTAATATGTATAAGTGTAATGGTAATGGTCTTGCAGGATCAAATATTGTTACAGGTACTGCAATTGATGAACCGACTGTATACATAATTGCTGCAGTTTCTTCTATTGCTCTTGCCATACCAAGTATTACACCGGTTATGATTCCAGGTATTGCTGCAGGTAAGATAACATTTTGAATTGTCTGCCATCTTGTTGCACCCATACCAAGACTTCCTTCTCTGTATGCTGCTGGCACTGCATCTAAAGCATTTTCAGCAGTTCTCATTATTGTAGGCATAGCCATAATAGCTAATGTTAGGGATGCTGATAATATACACCATCCTAAATGTAGAAATTCTACAAAGAATGCTAAACCAAATAAACCAAATATGATAGATGGAAGAGATGCTAATGATTCTGAACAGAATCTTATTATCTGAACAAATTTTCCACTTCCTGCATATTCATACAGATATACTGCAGCTCCTACTCCTATAGGTGTAGCTATTATCACTGCAAAGAATGTTACATAGATTGTAGATACAATCATTGGGAATATACCACCACTAGCACCAAAATCTACAGGTGCAGTTGTTAAGAACTCCCAACTAATTACAGGTAATCCTTTTACAAGGATGTATCCTATGATTACAATTAAAATTAATAATGTTATTAATCCTAATGCATAAAATATTCCTTTCATTATACTATCATTTCTCTTACAAGCTGCTGCATTGGTTGATGCTTCTGTATTGGATGAGCTCATAAATCTCCACTTCCTTCAATTCTACTTTTGTAAGCTACATAATCTGCAATAGCTATTAAGATCATTATCACGATTAATAGTATAATACCAGTTGCGAACAATGCATTGTAGTGTAAGTCAATTGCGTAACCCATTTCTAGTGCAATGTTTGATGTTAATACTCTTACTGGTTCGAATATTGATCCAGGTATTTGAGCAACGTTACCAGCAACCATGATTACTGCCATTGTTTCTCCAATAGCTCTACCCATACCAAGAATAATAGCTGTTACTATTCCAGGTGCTGCTGTTGGTAAGATAACTTTATAAATTGTTTGCCATTTTGTTGCACCTAATCCATATGAAGCTTCCTTCATTGCACCAGGTACAGCAGATATTGCATCTTCAGATACACTAATGATAGTTGGTAATATCATAATTGATAATATGATTGAAGCTGCGATTAAACTGAAACCAGTTCCTCCAAAATGGTCTCTTATAAATGGTACTAGAACAACCAGACCAAAGAAACCATAGATAACTGAGGGAATACCAGCTAAACTTTGGATTGTTGGTTTTAATATTCTATTCATTGTATTGTTTGCGTATTCAGTCATGAATACTGAGCACCCAATTGATAATGGCACTGCTATTACTAGTGAGATGGCCATCATTTCGAGGGTACCTATAATCATTGGGAATACACCGTAGACTTCATCTTTAGGTGCCCATTTCATACCAAATATGAAATTGAAGAATCCTATTTGTTCGATTGCAGGCATTCCTTCTACAACTATAAACCCAATAATAAGTAATATAATGATTACTGATAATATTGCAATTATCATTAATCCTTTTTCTATTATTAGTTCTGTTAGTTTATTATTTTCCATAACTAATCCTCATTAACATTTTAGAAAGTTTTAATTTACAGGGACTAAACCTTCTTCTGCTACTATTTGTTGACCTTCATCACTTAATGTCCAGTTAATAAAAGCTTGTGTTGCATTGTCTGGTGTTTTGTTTGTCAAGAATAAAAATGGTCTTTGTACTACGTAACTACCGTCTTTTATTGTTTGATCGTTTGCTTCTACACCATTAATTTTAAGTTTTTTAACTTGGTTTTCTCTTAAGTCTGATAATGATGCAAATCCTATAGCTTTATCATCTGTTGATATTGACTGCATAAGTGAACCTGTTGAACTTTGTACAACAGCATTTGATACGAAGTCTTCATCATCAAGTACAACTTTAGTTATTGCATCTCTTGTTCCAGAACCTTCTTCACGGGTAATTACATTTATTTTACCTGGACTTCCACCTACTTGGCTCCAGTCTGTGATTTTACCTGTGAAAATGTCTTTCACTTGGTCTTTAGTTAAATCAGATACATTGTTACTTGGGTTTACAATAATTGCTATACCATCTGTTGCTATCTGTGTTTGTGTCACATTAGCTCCTGCTTTCTTGGATGATAACTTGGAAGAATAAGTACCTATTTGGGCTGAACCTTTTTTAACACTGTTCAATCCCATGGATGATCCTCCACCTTGAACTGTTAGTTTATCAACAGAGTCATTCTCCATGTAAGTGGTTGCTAATTTCTCTGCAACAGGTTGAACGGAAGTCGAACCAGCTATAGCTATATTGTTATGCTTTTCAGCTCCCGGGGCAAAAATCATAAATCCGGCAATAAGTAGTATTACGACTACTAATATTGCGAGTTTATATTTTCCTTTCATTTATTTTATACCTCTTAATTTAATATTTTCATAATCTGTCTCCCTGTTACTTAGTAATTTGTTAGAAGTATATTTAAAGTATGTGGAAAATAGGTATTTTTTTTCCTAAAATATGAAAAAACTATTAATTTGATTCACATTTTAGGAATTTTTTTAGATGTTATGAGTTTAAGATATGCATAAAAGTAAAATATTGTTCTTATTTTAAGAACATCTCTAAAAAAATTAGTGAAATAAAAAATAAAAAAAGTGTAAATAATGTGAACTAAACATCCAAAAACCAGAATAAACCTTGTTAAATTCAAAAAAAAAATTAAAAAATTTTAAAAATTATTTGTTCTGGTCAAAATACTTGAAATGTTGTTTTCGTAATGTAGACTGATTTTCTATGTAAAATTGGGTGGTAGCTTCAGTAATTTCAATAGAAATATCACCAATACGTTCAAAGGATTTTACAACTCTGAATAATTTAAGATAATACGGGGAGTTATTTTTGTTAATATCAGCCTTAGCCATCTGGCTAGAAATCTTCTTAGTAGCTAATTTCTGTAAATTAGTTAATTCATGTTCATAACGATCCATTTTATCCTTAATATTCAAGTCACGTTTAAGAAAACTCTTAACAGCCTTTTTGAACATAGTAGAAGCCATATCATACATTTCCTCTAACACATCAAATACAGGCTTCTTAACCTCAGTATGCTCTTCGAGAACAAATTTTGGTATATGACATATATGGTCACCGATACGCTCCATATCATATGCAATTTCATTAAACATGATAGTGTTATTAAACTCAAAAAATGGGTCAAGAGATAACACAGTATCTGTAGAAGATTTGATTTTTGAGTACATATGATTGGTATTCTGATCTTCATCTAATGCTTTCTGTGCAAGTTCAAGATCATTATTTTTCATAGCTTCAAAGGACCATTTGAACTGTTTTAAAATCTGTTCACCCATCTCCTTCATCATTTCTTTAATGAAATATTCACCTGAATACTCTGGAACAGAATGCTCTGTTTCAAAATTCTCAGATATTTCATTAAACTTCTTTAAATCAACAACATAAGCTTTTTTAATTACATTTTCATCTATAAGAGGTTTCAGTAATTTAGTCACATAACGCCTACTAATGTTTAATTTATCAGCGATTTCATCTTGAGTAGATGGTGATTCATATAATATGATATCTAAAATCTCTTTCAATGTATTATTTTTCATATTCTTTGGCATGTTTTAGCTCACTATAATAAAAAATTCATAATTTAAATTTTAATTAGTATTTATTTTTATTCATATAATAAACTTAACCCTAGTAATTATTCTACAAAAAATGAATAATAATTCACTAAATGACTTAACATGATTACTATATATTTTAAAATTAGTGTACAAGAATTAATTAATAATTAACTTGATATAGAACAAAAAATCCTATTGATTTCACATTAAATACCTATAAAATTTTTTTATTATATAAAAATAATGATAAAACAAGCTTTGATTTAATATTAAGTAACAATTATAAACTTTAAAAAATATAAATAATTTTCTAAAAAATCAATAGCAACAATTAACTCAAATTAAATAAAAATAGTAATTAAAAAAACCATAAATAATAATTAGAAAAAAAAACAAAAAAATGGAAAAAAAGAATCATGTTTACAGAAACCAATTATAAAGAAGAAATGCCAGTAAACTTACTAAGAAAAATTATGCAAGCAAGGAAAATGTTTAAAGATAAAGGTATAAGTAAATCTGGATATAACCACTTCCAAAAATTCTCATACTATGAATTAAAAGATATAATTCCAGAGGCAATAGAAATATGCCTAGAACTCGATATTGCAACAAGATTCACATATGAATATGACCATTATGCATTAAAAATCTATGACTTGGAAAACAAGGAAGAAACAGAATTCTGCATGCCAGCACAGGAAATACCAAAAGAAGGAAATATGAACAATCAACTACAGAATCTAGGGAAAGTACAAACATATATCAGACGATACCTATACATGCAATTTCTAGATATAACAGAAAATGACGTGGTGGATGCAAGTAACACAAAAAATGATCCAGCTAAGAAACCTCGAAACAAAAACCTTAAATATCCAGTACTATAAAAAGTAGGAGAAAAAAATAAAAATGACAGTAGAAGAAGTATATGCAGGAAAACTTGTAGATAGAAAATCTAAATTCTATGCACATCTCTACAGAATAGATAATCTTGACCAGGATATAACTGAGATACAAAAAATTCATAACAAGAAATATAAAAAAGCAGCACATCACTGTTATGCAGCATTAGTAAATGGTGAAGAGGATTCACGTAATGATGGAGAAGTAGGCTCACCTGGAAGAGTTCTACTAGAACTGCTACAGGAGTATAATCTTGATGGCTATATGATTATGATATCACGTAAATTTGGTGGTATTAAATTAGGTCAAGGTGGAGTAGCAAGAGCATTTAGAAATACAGGTAGAGGTGTAATAGAAGCTTACCTTGAAAGTCAAAAATAAGAAGAATTTTAATCATCACCAATACTCTTTTTTACAATATCTCTTTTTTTCAATCTAGTATTTAATCTATACAATAGATATCATAAATTGTTGTAAAATTTATTAAAGATAGTGTTTTTCATAAAAAAAATCATTTCAAAAAAAGTAATATCAAAAAAATAGAAAAATAAACTTCCTATTTTTTATTAGTAATAATAGTAGTCATCATCAAAATCATCATCATATATTGTGTCCTTATTTCTTGGTTTTTTATATTTCTGATTTTTTCTTGGCCTAGAATACCTTTGATTATATTGATCATCATAATAATTATCATTATATTGACGATTCTGTCTTTTTCTAGGATGTCTAGGTATATTTCTAGGTTCAAATTCTCTAGGTTTAAATTCACGAGCTCTACTTTTATTAGTTTCTTTTATTTCATCTGGCACTGTAACAATAGTGTATAATATTGCTAAAATAATAGCTATATTCACATACTCTTTCAGTGATGCAAATAATGAGAATAACAGTGAAGCTTGTGTACTTGTATCAGCATAACCTATGATTAATTCAATTGCTCCTACAATTATTAGTATAATACCATGTTGTGTTCCCAGTTTTTTAGATATCAATGGATATATACCCATAATAACTAATGCATATCCTATAGTTCTGAATAAAGTCCAATTAGTAATTGACTCTAAACCATAGAATATATCATAAGGTATAATTCCAATTGCACCTAAGAAGTGAACTAATTCTATAATTAATATCACTACTAAAGGGAATAAAAACAATGCTTTTGTACTAATATGTGATGAATCCTCACTCTGTACTTGAGGTCTAGGTTCATATGAATAATTATCTCTAATACTATATCCACTATTATCATTTTGATATGAATGATATTTAGGTGGTTTTGATTGTTCATGCTCTGATAACTTTTTAGTTACAGGATTAATCAGCCTTTTCATTATTTCAGCAGCTAATGAGGTAACAACTGCTCCTATAATAGTACCACTAATACCCATAACTGAAGTTAATAATGCAGTGATTCCCGAAATCATTGCTAAAATTAAGATATCAGTTATCTGTGATTTTGAAGTCATTAAATTTCAACTCCCTTTATTACATTTTATTCTAAGTTTTTTTATATCTTTTTTATAATATATAAATGACTTGTATATAAATATAAAAAAATCAATTTAGATTAATTTTCAAGTAAAAATAGCATAATGTAATGGTTGTTTTTAAATTAGTGCAGGGGATGGGATTCGAACCCACGTAGGCCTACGCCAGAGGATCTTAAGTCCACCCCCTTTGGCCAGCTCGG
>CACZOU010000005.1 GCA_902782945.1 uncultured Methanobacteriaceae archaeon | reverse complement strand
TATCATATTCTAAGGGTGCTTTTATTTTTTGGTTAGTTATTACCTTGTGGTCTATATTTAATTGTTTTTTTTGCACATCTTTTGGAATATTGATGTGGTAAGGTCCGGTAATTCCTTCACTATTACGTGAAAAAATCTCACTAATATTATTTTCGATTTTCTCTGATGTTGTAGAATTAAATGATTTTATTGTGATAGGCTTAAAAACACAGTTTAAGTCCAGGTCTTGAAATGTATCTTGTCCTTTCACTGTTTTTGGAACATCACCCGTAATAACTAGTAATGGTACATTATCCTTGTACGCTGCTGATACACCCATTACAAGATTCATTGCTCCAGGACCGGCTGTTGCTAAACATACACCATAATTACCAGTTATACGAGCATATGCATCAGCTGCATGTGCTGCTGCTTGTTCATGTCTCATAAGCACATGTTTTATTTTTGATTTTCTTAGAGCTTCATAGATGGGCAGTACTTGTTCGCCAGGATAACCGAACACGTATTTAACACCATTCTCCTCTAATTTATTTACTAAATATTCAGCTATGTTTATATTCATTTATTCACCTTTTTCTTCTTGGTATGATCCGTTATATTCTCCGGATCCTTTTACTGGAAATACTACGGCCTGTGCTATACGTTCACCTTTTTTTATTTTGTATGGATACTCTCCATTGTTTACTATTAAAAATTGTAAGGTTCCATAGAATCCTGGGTCTCCTACAGCAGTATGAACTGATATGAATGAGCGTAGTAGTGTTGAACGTGGAAGATATAGCATTGTATAACCTTTTGGTATGTTAATTTTACCTTCTATTGTGACGCTGTATGCTGTTTTAGGTTCTAGTGTGTATATGTTATTTTCACATTCTACTTCTTTAAGATCGGGGAGATTTTTATGATTGTCTAGTAGGGAGCCTGATCCTACTTGTTTGTATAATTTATCCATTTTAAGGTCTATGCCTGATGGCTGTATTGAATCTGAGTATTCCGGAAATAATTTTAGTAATTCTTCTTCGCCTAACATGTTACCATTTCTCCATTATTATTTAATATTATATTTTTTATTTATTATATTCATGTTATTAATACTGTATTAAAAAAATAGTGTTTATTTCATGAATTATATTTCATGAATATAGAATGATTATTTAGGGGTATTTAAGTAAAATATCTTATAATAATTAAGTATATTTAATTTTAAAGACTATTCTTATTCTTTATTAGAAAAGCTTTATATTCTTGAAAATTAAATATATAATACGATTCTTATTAAGTTAACATCAAATATGAATTCATGAAATTATATCATATGATTTTCTTATAGATGTGATTTATTTTAGAATTAAAAACTTTTGGAGAAAAATTATATATGGTAGAATTAAAGTATATGCTTGAAATATTTCTGCGTGGATTATTGATGGGTACATCAGATATCATGCCGGGAATTTCAGGTGGAACAATAGCACTTATCACAGGAATATATGATAAGTTGATTAGTTCAATAAGTAATATTAAATTACTTTTCTTAAAGCCATTATTAAAGGGTGATATAAATGGTTTTAAGAACCAGTTATTAGAAGAAGTAGATTTTGAATTTTTTATACCTCTAATATTAGGTATTGGTATAGCTATGATAATCATGGCGGGCATAATTAATTTCTTATTAACTGATTACGCAGGATTTACATATTCCTTCTTTGCAGGATTAATTCTAGCATCAATATACATATTATATAAACAATTAGATGCATTTAACATAAAAGTTATACTAATAACAGTGATATTTGCAATTCTAGGATATGTATTTGTAGGATTAAATCCAGTGCAGACAGCACATTCGCTACCTGTTCTATTTGTATCAGGATTTATAGCTATATGTGCTATGTTACTACCAGGAATATCAGGCTCTTCATTACTATTACTACTAGGACAATATGAATACATGATAAATGCATTACATACCCTAGCAATAGCTGATATCATAGTGTTTATTGTGGGAGCTCTCCTAGGATTTATGGGAATGTCAAGAGTAATTAAATATCTATTAGAAAATCATAAATTATCAACAGTTGCAGCACTTATTGGTATAATGCTAGGTTCAATGAGAGTACCGCTCCAGGAAATTGTAGGAGTACCAATGACCTCAATACCAATATGTATAATCATAGGAATAATAGGAATGGCAATTGTATTAGTAGTAGAACTAAACTCAAACTATGAATTAATTTAACTAAACTCCACATTTAACTTTCTTTTTTTTAATATTTTCGTAGAAATAGTATAGCGTTATATAGAATAATATTTTTTCACAGCTGATAAAAATAAAAAAAAGTAGGGGGAGTGTATGGAATTAATGAAAATTAATATATGTTCCTATGGTGCAATTGAGTATAAAACCCAAGAAGAATAGAAATGTTATCCCATTCCATGTCTTAAAATCAATAGGAAACAACCTATCCCATACATCAGGAAAAAGCATAATCACTGATATAAAAATACCCCATAATAATAAAGGAGAGATAAATCCTCCAGCATAACTTCTCATAGAACCTACAATAACTGATAAAACTCCTGTTAACACGGCAAGAAGGATATATTTATCTGTGGAATAACGATTTGAATCAAATTCAAATAAAATACTTAAATATGATTTAGGTTTAGGTAATCCTCTAACACTAAACAC
>CACZOU010000004.1 GCA_902782945.1 uncultured Methanobacteriaceae archaeon | reverse complement strand
TTAGACCATTTACTTTAGCACTTAGTTTTCCTGCTAATTGTGAAACTGTTTTTGGGTCTTTTCTCATCTCAGGATGTTTTGACATAACCATTCCTATGACAGATCCTGTCTGGCATTTATTTCCATGTTCTACTGCGTTTGTTAGTGCATATTTATATATTGTTTCCTCAATATCCAAGCTACTGCATCCTCCAAAAAATTATAATTATGTTAAAATTAATGAATATTTAAGTAATTTAATTCTATTTTTAAAAAAAAATATTTAACAACTTATTTTTTAGTATATTTATATATTTGTATAACACGTTATAAAAAAATTTAGAATATAATATTATCTCTCTTATATTATGCAATGTTAATAGTTGATTAACATTAACTGTGATACCCTCTTGTTTTGTCATATATTTATTATTAGATTTCCCATTATTAGATTTCTCTGAATACTATAAGGAGTTGTAATAGTAATAATTTCTATTAATTGCATGAAAAGATTATTAGATGCTTTTAATAAATACTATTAATAGAATTTATTAGAGAATAAGCAGATTATATTTTAGAATATGATGATAATCTAAAAAGGAGTTGATAAAAATTACGAAATCTTCTTTATCAAATAACTTAAAAAAGAAAATAGGTATATTGATAGTTCTTATTGTTATCCTATTAGCTCTCTTAGTAGTATTTCATCCATTTTCAGGTGCTGATGCTATGGGAGGTATAGGTGAATCAGTAGAGAAGGGTAATCTATCCGTTACGGTTACAGGGGATGTTATGTTTGGCCGTAAAATGCCAGGTGTATTATCTACTAGTGAAAGTCCTTACAGGTATGTTAGTAATGTAACAGGACCCTCTGATATCCTACTAGTAAATACTGAGAATCCTTTTACAACCTCTGGGGATGCAGTAAAACCTGATGTACCATTAAAGGCTGATCCAAAGTATATTAATCTAGTTAATGGAACTAATCATACTGTTATTGCAGCTAATGCTAATAACCATGAGTTTGATTATGGTGTTAATGGTATGAGGGATTCTATTAAGAACTTTGATAGTGCAGGTATTAAGCATATAGGTGCCGGTGAAAACAAACAAGAGGCAACAAGTCCCGCTACAATTGAAGAAAATGGTCATAAGGTAACTATATTTAACTATATGGATAGTAGTAATTTCCAGGAGTATAGTAGTGAGGTAATGCCAGTAGCTGGAGATTCAAATCCGGGTTATTCTGCATGGGATGATAATGAATCACCTAAACAGATTAGTGAAGCTAGAAATAATGGTTCTGACTTTATAATTGTATACATGCATTATGGTAATGAATATAGTAGAACACCTAATGATTCACAGAAAAACATTTCACATAAGGCAATTGATGCTGGTGCAGATACAGTTCTTGGTGCCCATACTCATGTAACTCAGGGTATTGAAATGTATAATGGTAAACCTATATTCTATAATCTTGGTAATTTCATGTTTGATCAGAGTAACACTGCTACACATAGAGCTTACTTTGTAAACTTTAATTTGACTGGTGATAATGTCACAGCAACAGTTTACCCAGTAGACCTTGTTAATTACTTACCACATTTCATGTCTGCATCAGATGGCCGAGCTCTTCTTGAAGAGTTAAATCCACAGTGCTCCGATTTATCAATTACGGACAGTGGAACTGGAAAGTTATCATTCAAATTGGGAAATAATACTACTAGTAACCAGTAGTACATGTTTCTCTATTACATCTTCCCCATTCTCTTTTTTTAATAACTTGGAAAATAGGTTAATACGACTACTTCATACATATTTTCCAGATTCTTTTCATAACTTTATAAAACTATTATAATAATATTCACATTTCCCCTATAATATAATAATAAAAATTAGCTCTACTACTGTTCTGGTATTACTCAAATCCCATTATTCTTTTAGCAATTCATGTGATGTGAAATTAATCATGGATATAAATACACTATAAGTGATAACCTATACCACAAGAATAGAAGAAATGTGGCAACTATTAGATTTTTATTCTATTTCGAAAATAGTATTAAACAATTGATTATATAAGTTAATATAGCAAATTTACTTTTTTCAATAATAATCTTATTTTTTGTAAATAAATTATTTTCAGATAAAATTTTAAATATTTTGAGATATTTGTTCTTTAAAGAGGATTGTAGGTGATATTATGATAGATATAGAAAGAACAATCGCAAGGGAATTAAATATAAAGCCATGGCAGGCAAATGCAGCAATATCCCTAATCAATGAGGATAATACTATTCCATTCATTGCCAGATATAGGAAAGAAGCAACAGGTGGGTTGGATGATGAATTACTAAGACAATTAAATGAACGACTAGAATACCTACAAAAGTTAGAAGAACGTAAACGACACATTCTAAATAACATAGAAAAACAGGGAAAACTAACCAGTGACCTTGAAAAAGAGATAGAGAATACTACCACACTAGTAGAGTTAGAGGATTTATATAGACCATACAAACAAAAAAAGACAACACGTGCAGGAAAAGCTAGAGAAAAAGGATTAGAGCCATTAGCACTAACAATATTAGACCAGAAGATGGACCATCCAATAGATGAAGAAGCTGAAAAATACCTGACTGATGATGTGCCGACAATTGAGGATGCAAAAAAGGGAGCAAATGATATAATTGCTGATATAATATCTGACAAGGCTAGTTTCAGGAGATTTATTCGAGATATAACAATTAAGAAAGGAAAAATTGTTGTTGAACCAAAAGACAAAGAGAAATCATCAGAGTATGAGATGTACTATAATTATTCAGAGAATATATCTGATATTGTACAGCATAGGATACTAGCAATAAATAGGGGTGAAAAAGAAAAGATACTCCGAGTAAAAATAGAAGCTCCTATAAAAAATATTGAATTTTTCCTAGAGGATGAAGTATTAATTAACTATTCAAGTGTACCGGAAGAATTAGATTATAATAAATATACTGAAACATTCATTAAAAAGGCTATTAAGGATTCCTACAAACGATTGATTGCACCTGCTATTGAAAGGGAAATAAGAACAATTCTAACCGATGTAGCAGAGGATAAATCAATCAAGGTATTCAAGAAAAATCTGGAACAGTTATTAATGCAGCCACCAATAAGAGGTCATACAGTACTTGGATGGGACCCTGCATTCAGAACTGGATGTAAGCTAGCAGTGATAGATAAATATGGTAAAGTACTGGATACAGCAGTAGTATATCCAACAGAACCACAAAATAAGGTTGAGGAAACAAGAATTATTGTAAGAGATTTAATAAATAAGTATGATATTGATTTAATAGCATTAGGTAATGGAACAGCTTCAAGGGAATCTGAACAAATAATATCCGACATCATAAAGGGAACCGATGTTAAATATGCTATTGTAAATGAGGCTGGTGCATCAGTATATTCTGCTAGTGACCTGGCAAGAAAGGAGTTTCCGAATTATGATGTAACAGAACGTGGAGCAATATCTATAGCACGTAGATTAGAAGATCCATTAGCAGAACTAGTTAAAATTGATCCAAAATCAATTGGTGTAGGACAATATCAGCATGACATGGACCCTAAAAAGCTGGATGAATCACTTGATGGTGTAATAGAAAAAAGTGTGAACAATGTAGGAGTTGACTTAAACACAGCATCTGCCACACTAATGGAACATGTTGCAGGAATATCTAGTAAAATTGCTAATAATATAGTAGCATACAGGGAGGAGCATGGTTCCTTTGTTGATAGAAATCAGTTACTGAAAGTACCTGGTATTGGTGCTAAGACATTTGAGCAATGTGCAGGTTTCATGAGAATATACGAGCCTAAAAATGTGTTAGACAGTACATGTGTACATCCAGAATCATATGATACAGCATTATCATTATTATCTCTTTACGGATATAATCTGGAGGATGTTAAAAATGGTGGAGTAACAATTAATGTTGATGATATGAAGAAGATATCCGAGGAGTTAGGTGTTGGTGAATGGACACTAGCGGACATTATTGATGAATTAAAAAAACCTGGACGTGATCCTAGAGAAGAACTTGATACCCCACAGTTACGTACTGATGTTCTTGATATTGAGGATTTAGAGGAAGGTATGATACTAGAGGGTGTTGTACGTAATGTTGTAGACTTCGGAGCTTTTGTTGATATTGGTGTTCATCAGGATGGCCTTGTACATATTTCTGAATTAGTTGAGAACCAGTATGTCAGACATCCTATGGATATTGTCAATGTAGGTGATATTGTTGAAGTTAGAGTATTGAGTGTTGATTTAGAAAGAAATAGGATTAGTTTATCAATGATTATCTAATCTTCTATAACTTTTTTCAATATCTCTTTTTTCCATGTTATTGGGAAATTATAAGCAAGTTTATATAATTAGTACAAATAAAATATTAATATCTAGAACATGAATTAATTTATAATGATAATTCATGAATAATAATGTTTTTTGGAAGTAATATATTTTCACACATGACATCATGAAGAAAAAAGTATTAACAATAAAAAACATATCACAATTAATTCATGTTTAATGAATTTTTTTGAGAAAGTAGCTAGTAGTTTGAATATACTTTTTGAAATTTAACTACTTCTATTTTTATTTTTTTAGTTTAAAAAAAATATTAAATAAGTGGAGTAAGTAATATGAAAGATCTTACTGGATTATTCAATCCAAAGTCTGTGGCCGTAGTAGGCGCATCAAGTCAAGAAGAGAAAATAGGGTATATAATAACAGATAACCTCAAAAAATGTGGTTTTAAAGGAGATATATATCCAATTAACACGAAAGCAGATGGAGAGTTACTAGGATTACCAGCTTACAAATCAGTCTTGGATATTCCAGGAGACGTTGATTTAGCTGTAATGTCTATACCTGCAAAATTTATGAATTCTGCATTAGAAGAATGTGGACAAAAAGGAATTAAAAATGTTATTGTAATTACTGCAGGATTTAAAGAAGTAGGCGGAGAAGGAGTAAAACTTGAACAAGAAATGGCAGAAATTGCTAATAAGTATGATATGAATGTTCAAGGTCCTAACTGTTTAGGAAGTATAGACACTCACACACCTATGAACGCTTCATTTGCACAAATGATGCCTAAACCAGGTAACATTGCATTTGTATCCCAGAGTGGAGCAATGACTGTAGCAATCCTTGATTGGAGTATATCCGAGGGAATTGGTTTCAGTAAAGTAGTAAGTTTAGGAAACAAAGTGGATATATCTGAAATAGATGTGATTGAGCAGTTAGCTGATGATGAAAACACTGATGTAATATTATGTTACCTTGAAGGTATCAGTGATGGGGAAAGATTCCTAGAAGTAATGAAAAGAGTAACAAAAATAAAACCTGTAGTAATTCTAAAATCTGGTTCAAGCTCAGCAGGAGCAAGAGCAGTATCCTCACACACAGGTGCACTAGCAGGAAATGATTCAACCTTCGATGCAGCATTTGAAAACTGTGGAGTAATGAGGGCACGTTCAATGCAAGACTTATTCGATTATGGATCAGCATTCTCAAACTCAGACCTACCAAAAGGTAAAAGAATAGCAGTAATCACAAATGCTGGTGGTGGGGGAGTACTCACCGCAGATAAAATTGAAGATATAGGCTTAGAATTAGCTGATTTATCTGATGAAACAATGGAGAAATTACAGGAAGTAATACCATCAGAGGGAAGTGTACAGAACCCAATAGATGTGTTAGGAGATGCAGCTCCTCAAAGATATGAAGATACATTAGACATAGTATTAGCTGAAGATGACATTGACAGTGTAATAATCATGGCATGTCCAACAGCATCATATAAACCACATGAAGTAGGAGAAGCAATAGTACAGGCTAAGAAAAAATCTGATAAACCAATAATGGTTGTAAACATGGGTGGACCATCATTTGTAGAAGAGAACAAAGTACTAAGAGACAATCATATATCTACATTTGTATTCCCAGAAACAGCAGTAAAAGCACTTGGTGCATTAGAAAGATATGAAACAATAAGATCCGAAGATCAAGAATCATGCATAGATAAAATCACCGATGTAGACAAAGACAAAGCAGCAAGAATAATAGCAGATGCAAAAGCAAAAGGAAGAGATGCATTACTAGGAAGTGAAGCATACCAAGTAGCAGATGCATATGGAATATCCGCAGCACCAATAGTACTAGCAACAACAAAAGAAGAAGCTGGAGAAGCTGCAGAACAAATGGGATTCCCAGTAGTACTAAAAATTGCATCCGATAAAATATTACACAAAACAGATATTGGTGGAGTAGTAGTAAACGTTACAACAAAAGAAGAAGCAGAACAGACATTTGAAAAAATAATGGCTAATGCTAAGAAAGCTCACCCTGACGTTGTACCTGATGGTGTAGAAGTACAGAAAATGATGCCGAACGGTCATGAAGTATTAATAGGAATGTTACGTGATGATCAATTTGGTCCAATCATAGGATTTGGTATGGGTGGAGTATACGTAAACCTAATCAATGATGTATGCTTCAAACTTGGTTCCGGTATCAGTGATGAAGTAATTGATGACCAAATAAACAGTACTAAAATAAGTAAATTACTCAAAGGATATCGTGGTGAAAAACCTAGTGATATAGATTCAGTTAAAGATACATTAAAACGTGTAACTAAATTAACCTTAGACTTCCCAGAAATAAAAGAGTTAGATATTAACCCTGTATTTGTATATGAAGAAGGATCTAGTGCATTAGATATAAAAATTAAATTATAAACACCACTCCTAACCTTTTTTTTATTTTAATAATTATTGTTCCTGATTTTTAACAACTATAATTAATTTTATATTAAAAAAAGATAGTATTATTTCTAGTATTAAACTAATTTTATAAAAAAAGTAACTTTTTTAAAAAAAAGATTAAAGGGGTAGATTTTTCTGGTTTTATTAAAGCCATTTATCCTGAGTGTCTGTAGATAAATCTTACAAATACGTCAAGATACTTTTTCAATGGTCCTGTCCTGTTTACGATATGTTCTATAAATACAATATCTTCCTGTTTAATAGCTTTAAGTAATAGTACTACACCTATGTATACTATAGAACCTATAATACCACCAATAATCATTCCAAGAATGGTTTTTGGTATTAGGTACATCACTACAATCATAGCAGCTGTAGATATTACAACTTTTGATATGTCCATAAGCGGTGGACGTACCCCTGATATTTTAGCTAATTCTATTGATGTAAGTAACATTAATGATAATGTTCCCAGTGTTGTTGCAAATGCTGCACCAGCTATACCATATCTTGGTGTGAGTATGAAGCTGAATACAATGTTAATAATTGAACCAATTACTAATGCATACATTGGAAATTGCGGTTTTCCAAGTCCCTGACACATACTACTTGCAATAAGATATACTGAGAAGAAGAACATTCCTGTTACAAGTATCCATAATGCTTCTGCACCCTGTGCATAGGCATTTCCGAATAATAATGACATTATAGGAGCTGCATAGACCATGATAAATGCTGATATTGGTAGTGTTGTTAGTGTTGTGTATCTGTAGGACTGGTGTATGTACATCCTAAGTAATTCTTTATCATTTAAACTATCTGCTTCACTTAATGCCGGTAGTACTGATGTAGATACTGAATTTGCTATTATTAAAGGTATTCTTGCTGTTGCACTAGCATTAGTGTATAATCCTGCAAATGCTGCTGGTAGAAATACTCCTATAAAGAAGGTACCTGTATCATAGATGAATATCTCTGCTATTCCTGATATCACTACTGGTATTGAGAATTTAAATATTGTTGTTAGTATTTCAAATTCTTCCTTTCTTGAAAGTGTTCTGTATTCATCATTAAGGTACGGGTCAATTATATCTTTCTTATATAAGTAGTATGATCCTAGCAGTGCCATTAAGAATCCTAGTGCTGTACCAAGTACTGCTCCTGATGCGTACCATCCTAGTAAAACTAATGATATTGCAAATACTAATGTGAATATCTGTTCTATAAGTTTTGAGTAGAAGATATGTGTCATCTTATAGAAGCCCTGGAATACTCCTCTTAATGCTCCAACTATTACACTGAATGGTACGATTACTGACACTAATCTTAGTGGTAGTAATGCTTCTGGTTTATGCCACATGCCTATTGCTACCGGCTCTGATATTATGTACATTATCACTGCTGCTAGTATGGCCATGAATATCATTAATTTCATGGATGTCTTGATGATTTGATGTACCATGTCCTTGTCGTCTACAGCTTTGTACTGTGATACATATTTTGCAATTGCAGGTGGTACTCCTCCACTAGCTGCTGTTATCAGTGCATTCTGAAATGGCAGGGTTAATCCTACTATACCATATCCAGTGGTTGTTAATAGTCTACTTAAAATAAATCGATATATAAATCCACCTAGTCTTAGGATTATTGAACCTAATAATATGATTATACTACCCGATGCTAGTTTAGATTTTTTATCGGTCAAATATCTACCTCCTATGGTAATGTCCTTAGAAGAATAATGCTATTTTCCAAAAAATCTCTTTTTATATTTTATTTTTATTAATTTCTTCTAGAATAGACTGTATTAAGATATATATTCTATATTATATGAATATATTTATTGAATTGGAGGTTAAACAATAATACTTCTAGTGATACTATAATTGTATGGTACAGTAGTTGTGAATTTTTTAAGGAAGTTTACATTTCAGGTAAGAAATGTTTCATGGTATAATAATTTTTGTAAATCATTATTATTAAGATAATATTAAATTAGACTATAATTAAAGGATTAGTTATACTATATGTTTAACACGTGAATTGTATCATTAATATAAAATATAAGTAACATAAATGATATACTATATATTTAAATAGGAACAAGGAGGGGTACTATTGACAGATAATGTAGACAGACTAGGAACAAGAATGGTTGAACTAAACAATGCTCTACAAGACAAGAGAACAAATCCGGATTTTGCATTTGAAGATATTAATTCTGTTGACATGTTAGTGAAAATAATTGTTAACCTAGAATCTAATGAAAAGGGAATAGAGGATGGAATATACATATATATCAATGAAGAAGGAGACATTGTAAACGCTGAATATTTTGTAAAAGAACATGGGGAAATTACCATCTTTAGTTTTGATGATGCGCAATTAGATCTTATACGTGAATTATTCGGAGATGTCTTCGCAGTAAATGTAGAATAGTAAGGTTTTTATCCTTTATGCTTTTATCACCACCCCTTAATTAATTCTATTTTTTTTTGGAAATTATCATCTAATTTTATCATGTACTTATATTATTTTATACAAATATTAAACCAAGAGTATTAACTCCACATATATGAGATAATTATTATAATTTAATATAGAGATGAAATAAATGGAAATAACATTAAATGAAGTAAAAAGAAGAGAAAAAGGACTAAAAATAATCAATCAAAAAATAAAAGATGATGGTGTAGATAGTTTAATTGATTTAACAGGATTAGCTGGCGGATTTGACTTAACACCAGAGGACATATCCTTACTTGAAACATATGCTGGTCCGGCAGTATTTGATGAAAGAATACAGGAACTAGGAAGAGAACACTTAGGCGGAGAAAAAATATTACCATTAAACCGTACAACTAGTGGAATAGTAGGTATGATAATAGCACTAGTAAAACCAGGAACAAAAATAGTACATTACCTGGCAAAAAAACCGGGACATCCATCAATACCAAGAACAGCAAAACTAGTTGGGGCAGATTATGTTGAATACACTAATCTAGATGACTTTAAAATTGATGATAACACATCCCTTGTAGTAATAACTGGTACAACAATGGATTTAGAGGTAATAAGTGTAGATGACTTTAAAACAGTTATAGACCAGGCAAAAGCAAAGAATATTCCAGTATTCGTGGATGATGCATCTGGTGCTAGAATTAGAAGAGCAGTATATGACCAGCCAAGAGCTATAGATTTAGGTGCAGACCTCTCAGTTACCAGTACTGATAAATTAATGGAAGGTCCTCGTGGCGGATTAATGGCTGGAAGCACTGAGTTAATTGATCAAATAAAATTAGTTGTCAACCAGTATGGATTAGAAGGACAGGCACCACTAGTAGCTGGTATGATTAAAGGATTAGAGAAATATTCACCAGACAGAATTAAAGAAGCATTCAAACAAAAAGATGAATTATACCAGAAATTACAGGATAAAGGACTAAATCCACAGACAACACCAACCGGGTTCATGTTTAAGGAAGATGAAATTAAGAATGAGGTAGATAAGAGAACTTCCACTGGTGATGTTAGTGCTGATGTTGTAGCTACAGTATATTCAATGTTATTAATTGATAATTATAATATTATAACAATACCAGCTGTGGGAATGCCTGGTGCATCCAAGACTGTTCGTATAGACTGGTCTGCTAAGGATTCCGAGAAATTAAGCATGGATGAACTTGTTGATGCTATTGTTGATACTTTTGATAAGGTTGCAAGTGTATTTAGCAGTGACAGTGTAGAACAGGTATTATATGAATAATATTTTTTTCATGGAAAACATTTAGTATAATGGTTTCCACTCTCTTTTTTTTTAATTCTTTTTTTAAGTAAAATTTTTTAAAAAATAGTAAAAGGGGGAGAATTTTATAATTCTTTTTCTAGTTATCCAATATTTTTACTTCGCCGGATGTTATTTTTTCTAATGATCCATCTTCCAGTTCTACAATTAATGCACCATTATTATCAATTCCCACTGCATCAGCAAAAATAGCTTTTCCATGTTTATATACTTTCACATGGTGTCCGGCTGTTGATGATAATCTTCTCCATTCAGCGACTATATGTTTGAAGTTACCGTTCTTGAATTCTTCATACAAATCTTCAAAGATTTTGAAGAATACTCTTAATATATCAGCTCTATTATATTCAACATGATATTCTTCTTTAACAGAGGTTGCTTTATCCCGTAGGCTCTTTGGAATATCAGATTCATTAATATTCACATCTATACCAACACCAACAAGAACTGCTTTTAGTTTATCATAATCAGCAACAGCCTCTGTTAGTATACCACAAATTTTCTTCTTACCAATTAATATGTCATTTGGCCATTTGATTCCCACATTTAGATTAAATTCATCATGTAATGTTTCTGCAATTGCTACACCTGTTACAATGGTAAGTTTTGATGCCTCTTCTAGTGAAACATCAGGCTTAAGTATCATTGTCATATATACTCCACCCTCAGGTGACACCCAGCCATCATGTTTACGTGTTCTTCCAGCTGTCTGCTTTGTTGCTATAACAATTGTTCCATCTTTAACATTTTGTTCTACAAATTTCTTTGCTGTATTATTAGTAGATTCCACTTCTTCATAGAAATGAATTGTATGACCAATGTATTTTGTTTTCAGTCCTCTTGATACTTCAAATGGTTCTACAATGTCAGGTATACCCTTTAATTTGTAACCCTTATCCTTGTCATATGCTATCTTATAACCTTTATCTTTCAGGCTCTGTAAATTTTGTCTTAATTTATCATGGGTAATATCTAATTTTTTTAATAATTCAGTTTCTGTTATATATTCATCTTCCATATTTTTCAAAATATTTTTTCTTATCATCTTAAAACCCAAATAATATCAATAAATATAAACAATATTACAATGTAATATCAAGTGATTTTATTATATATTATTATACTATTTATATTATATTAATTCTCTTTTTATATTAAAAATGAAATCAGTCAAGAAATCCTGTTAAAAGGGATATAAAGTATTATAAACATGATTTATTGATAAATAAATAATTAGGCCTCTTATAAGTCATATCTTAAAAGTGATGTAACAATAACATAACATACTATTATGACAGCACTAAACCGAATCATTAAATTTTAGAAAATTGTATATTAGTTAATAAATATAATATAATAAAGATACTAGGGTAATGAAAGAAAATCATTAAAACCATAATAAACGAATACAAACTAATAAAGGGGTAATTAACAAAATGTTTGATAAAATATTAATTGCAAACCGTGGTGAAATAGCAATACGTGTCATGAGAGCATGTAAAGAGCTAGACATACAATCAGTTGCTATACATTCAGACGTCGATTCACAGGCATTATTCACAAAATATGCAGATGAATCAGTATCACTAAACACAGACATTCTAACACAATCATACCTAGATATAGATAAAATAATAGACATAGCTCTAGACACAGGCGCAGATGCAATTCACCCAGGATACGGTTTTCTCTCTGAAAATCCGGAACTAGGAAGAAAATGTAAAGAAAACAATATAACCCTAATAGGACCAAATGAAAATGCAATCAGAACAATGGGAGATAAAATCACATCAAAACAGTTAATGGTAAAAAAAGGTGTGCCAACAGTTCCTGGAGATAAAGAAGAAATTACAGATATCGAAGAAGCAAAGAAAAGAGCAAGAGAAATTGGATACCCAGTAATTATTAAATCATCCGCAGGAGGTGGAGGAATAGGTATGAGAGTAGTCTACGAGGATGATGAATTAACTCGTGCAATAGAATCTACTCAAAACCTGGCAAAAGCAACCTTTGGTGACGGTACAGTATACCTTGAAAAATACATAGAAAAACCAAGACACATAGAATTCCAGGTACTAGGAGATAATCACGGAAACACAATACACGTCTGTGACCGTGAATGCTCAATACAGAGAAGACACCAGAAACTGATAGAGGAAGCACCTTCACCAATCATGACTGAGGAACTCAGAGAAAGAATGGGAGAATCTGCAATAAGAGCAGCTAAAAGTGTAGATTATAATAGTGCAGGAACAGTTGAATTCATGTATTCCAATGGTGAATACTACTTCCTGGAAATGAACACAAGAATACAGGTAGAACACCCGATAACAGAGGCAATCACAGGAGTAGACCTTGTAAAACAACAGATAAAGGTAGCTGCTGGAGAAAAATTAGACTATTCTCAGGATGATATTCAGGTAAATGGTCATGCTATTGAATGTCGTATTAATGCAGAAAACCCATTAAAGGATTTTAAACCAAACCCTGGTAAAATTGTTGGATACAGATCACCTGGAGGAATAGGTGTAAGGATGGATAGTGGTGTATACACCGGTTATACAATTCCATCAATATATGATTCAATGATTGCAAAGCTAATTGTACATGGAAATGACCGTAATGAAGCAATAGCACGTATGACAAGAGCATTAAACGAGTTTATTGTTGTCGGAGTAAATACAACAATACCCTTCCATAAGGCATTAATGAAGAATGAGAACTTCAGACAGGCTAACCTTGATACTAATTTCATCATGGATAATAAACAGGATTTAATCACAGAAATTGAACGTGTTATGAAGGAAGATGAGAAAAGAGTTTTACAATTAAAATCCACATTCCTTCCATCCAAGAAAGTTGCTGCAATATCTACTAGTGTAAATACTTACATGAATAGAATAATTGAAGACCAGAAGAAAAAGTCTAGAGATATGAGATAATTTTCATGTACTCCTTTCTTTTTGATATTTTTTTCAATTAAAGTATAATATTTAAGTATTGTATGAAAAAATACTACAAATAATACTCATTACTTAAATACTTTATTGAAATTATCATGATTTCATATTAATCTTTGAAAAATAATTCATAACCCATAAGCTATACTAATACTCTTTTTCTACCCTATATAATAGGTAAGTTTATATATAGTTAAAAAGTAATATATAAAATAGTATTCCAACTATAGAATACTTCCTAAAACTTTTATATGTTTTCAGACAAAAATTTCTTTATGGAAAAATTGTCAATATTCGTGCCAAATAGTTATTTGGCCGAATCAAAAGATTCAAAAATTAGAACATATAAAGTTGGATTAATTGGAAGATATGCTGCTCTATTTAGGGCTAATAACATAGTTATTTATAATGATAATTCAGACGGAGGTAGTAGGGATGATGCTCTCTATATGAAAACTATCCTAGAATACATGGATACACCTCAATACTTGCGTAAACAAGTATTTCCGATTACACCGGAGCTGAAAAACGTAGGAATACTCCCACCACTTAGGACACCACATCATCCAGCAACTGATGACGCCCAAGTTGGTGACTTCAGACAAGGATTAACAAAAAAACGTGTCAGAAAAGGCACAATGGTCGATATTGGTGTAGGCCGCCTTGCCTTATGTAAGGAGAAACTAAGTGTAAATAAAGTACTAAGTTTTCGTATTGAAAAATTTGGTAAGGAAATTTTAATAGAACCTGATGAACCTACCAATGTTTATTGGGGATATAATACAATTACTAGTGACAGTAACCTCTATGACAGCATAACCATGATGAAAGATAAACCGGATCTGGTTATTGGTACATCAAAATATGCTCCTAACATTACTTCTATTCTCGATGAGGTTCAGACAAGTATAACACAAGCAAATCATGTTGCAATTCTTTTCGGAGGACCATACTCTGGAATCAACACCATGATTAATGAACGTAAATTAGATTATGTGATTAACACTGTTCCTAAACAGGGTACTGAAACCGTTAGGACAGAGGAAGCTTTAATTAGTACATTAGCAATATTAAACATCTTACTGAACAAGTAGTATTTTATTTAAAACAAAAAAAAATTCATATAAATAACGAAAATTAATACAAATTATAAAATTAACTAAGGAGAAAATAACATGACTAGACATCACCAACCAAGAAAAGGATCGGTTGCATTCAGTCCACGTAAAAGAGTGGCTAGAGAAACACCTCGTGTAAGT
>CACZOU010000003.1 GCA_902782945.1 uncultured Methanobacteriaceae archaeon | reverse complement strand
TATTCCTTGTTTAATTCTCTGTCATAGAGTATGTTATCCTCCCCAGCTACTTCTAGCACGTCCATTATTACTTCACATCCTTCATCTCTGCAGATGTTACATCCTTCTGGTTTGTAGTAGTCATCATACATTGATGCATCTTGTAAATCTCCTAATCCATCCCCATATAAATCTACGTACAAGTTTGACCCGTTTAATGAGTATTTTATTGATTGTCTATAGCATTCAACATCTTTTGCTCCTAGTACATCCCGCAATCTTTTGCATTTCATGGTTCTTGTTCACTCCTTTTTTTCGTTTTTAATTGTTACTATTTTATATGTGTTTAGTATTTTATATTCATATCTCAACATCTGTATATGCCTTTGTATTCTTGTTACACTTTTTCCTAATTTAATCGTTTATATTTTTATTTTATCCATTATACATTGATAAATTAACTATAAATACTAGTATTAAATATAGTTTTAATAAATTAATTTAAATAGGTGTTATACATGTATGAAAATAATATATGCTTATTAACTGATAGTTATAAGATTACCCACCACTATTTCTATCCAAAGAATACTGAACGTGTTTACTCCTACATGGAAAGTAGGACAGGTTCTGAGTTTAATAAAACAATATTTTATGGATTACAATACATATTAAAGAAATACATGGAAGGCTGTGTTGTAACTAGAGAAAAAGTATTAGAGGCAGAGAAAGTTATCAACAAGCATATTGGTTCAGGTATATTTAATACTGATGGTTGGCTTTATATTGTTGATGAATTAGGTGGTAAACTACCAGTTGAAATCAAGGCAGTAGCTGAGGGTACACCAGTAGATGTTGGTAATGTATTAATGACTGTGGAAAATACTGACAAAAAATGTTACTGGCTTACTAATTACCTTGAATCATTATTATTACAGGTATGGTATCCATCTACTGTTGCAACATTATCTGCTGAGGTTAAAAAGGTCTGTAACTTCTATCTTGATGTAACAGGTTCATGTAAGGATAATCTTCCATTCATGTTACATGACTTTGGTTATCGTGGATCTAGTTCTAATGAATCATCAATTCTTGGAGGTTCTGCTCATCTATTAAGTTTCAGTGGTACAGATACCCTAACAGCACTTACTATACCATGTAACTACTATAACGATGATAATATGTATGGCTATTCTGTACAGGCTACCGAGCATAGTGTGATGACCTCTATGGGTAAGAAAGGAGAAATAAAACAAGCCATAAATGTTGTAGAACAGGCTCGTGATGGTGTATTATCCATGGTTATTGATAGTTATAATTATCGTAACTTCTTATTAAATGCATGTAGTAAGGGTTACAAGTTATATGAAACAATATGTAACTTCCTCAATCGTACAGAGGGTAATAAAGTTGTATTCCGTCCTGATAGTGGTGAACCAGTAAGTACTACCATTGATTGTTTAGAGATAATTGGTGAGGGATTTGGTACATATCTAAATGATAAAGGTTACAAGGTGTTTGATGCTAATGTTGGATTATTATGGGGTGATGGATTAGATTATCATCGTATTCGTGATATTCTCTTTGGTATGAAATCCTCTGGATGGGCTGCTGAGAACATTATCTTTGGTATGGGTGGTGGTATTCATACTAATGTTAACCGTGACACTCAACGTAACGCTTTCAAGTGTTCAGCTCAATTACGTGATGGTAAATGGTATGATATATATAAAAAACCATTAGATAGTAGTAAGAAATCTAAATCGGGTCGTTTTAAGTTAATCATGAATAATGGTAGATATCATACTGTTAAAATTAGTGATGATGGTGAGGATTGTCTTAGACCAGTATTTCGTGATGGTGAAATTCTTGTAGAGGATTCATTTGGTGATATCAGACGTAGAGCTGAATGTTACATTAATCATCCCTTAAGTTAATCAACTTTCTTCTTATTTTTTATTACTTTTAATGTACATAATATACATTAGATACATATTATACTTAATGTAGTTTAAGTACATAAATATTTATAGTAACAACAATAAACTAGAGAGTATGAAAAATTACACGGTTAAAGCTAGGGCTAGAAAAGGAACTAACTCTATAGATCTTACATTACCCGCAGATATACGTAAAGAATACTCTATCAGTCAAGGAGATATCTTTAAAATAGATACAGTAATAGAAAAGGATACTTTAAAGCTAGAATACACGTTAATTTATCAGAATAAAATAGACAAGGAATAAAGAAATGAGTAATGAACCAAAGATTAATATATTCATCTGCTACAACCACATTGATGAATACTTTAAAAATAAATTAAATGAAATCATAGGCGATAAATTCACAATAAATTCATCACCACAAAGATATGATATAAAAAATGATTTTAACAAATATGTAGAGGAATTAAACAAGGAAAATACAGGAGACCGTAATATATTCATAGTATTAATGGGACCAGACACATATAAAAGTAAAAATGTAAACTGGGAGATAGACTACGCCCTACATCATGATGCATGCATGCTAGGATTATGCCTACCTACAAACGATGACTACCTAAAAAGGAATATTAACACAAGTAAAATGCCAAGACAATTTGTTAACAACCTACTAGCAGGATACATATCATACTTTGACTGGACAGATGAATACGATAATCTCGCTAATTATATAAAATTCTCATGTAACCGTAAAAATCACTGCCACGCATTAATATAAGAAAAAATATTAGATTTCTAGCCTAAACTTTATAATACGAGAAATAATAATCTATTAAGACTGAAAATAGATACCTACTTTTAATTTTTTTTTAAAAAAATAATTACTTATAATCGTTTTTACATTTGTTTTTTGATATTATTGGATATTACAGTATCTAATTCATCACCTATTCTTTCATTTTTATAATTTTAAAAAATTCATCATTTTAAAATACAACATGACTTAATACTTACCATTCATAGTATTTGCTAGCATTAATTAATCTATTCCATGTTTTATTAAACAATTCCATTTTTTTTCTTTATTATTAAAATCAGCTGTGTTCCGTCTTAATTTATTTTATTTTTAATAAGATTTAGTAAACTATGATAATTTTTGTTTACTTTTTTTCAATACTTTATTGAGTTTAAAAAAAAATCATATTATATAAAAAAAAATAAGTAGGAGGGGTAGAATTAATTTAAAATAATGTACTCTACTAACAATATTTATTAAATTTTATGCAATATTATATCCTTCCCAATGTTCACCAGTTTTATGGTTATAATATTCACTATAACCTGTTTTTTTGTTATGTCTCCATGTTATACTAGGATCTGGATCAGATCCTGCACCATATCCATATTCCCAATCATCATCTTCAGATTGTTTTTTAGTTTTTTGCTTTTTTGTAGTTGTTTTTTTCGTCGGATTTTTTATTGTTGTATTATTAGTTGTATTATTATTAAGTGTAGTTGTATTATTTTGTAGAGTAATATTTGTATTATTTGTTTTATTAGTAGTATTATTTAGCTTAATGTGATTTGTTATGTATGCTACTGAAATTCCTATAATTAGTATACATATGAATATGATTATACATAATATAATTACATTTTTTTCTTTCATTTTTTTTCCTAACCTTTAAAATTGTTTAATTATACTTATATCTGTATATATTTTTTCATGGTAATCTTAATTATTTTTCTAGAAAAAGATAATTGATTATAAAGTTACCATAATTACTTTTTATCATCATTTATATCATTTAAAGCCTTATTCTTGGAGATAATAAGATTATTCTTGGAAATCATTTCATCCTGTAACTTCCTGTATGATTCATGAAGATTTGATAATTCATTTTTTAATTTAGTGATTTCATCGGATAATTCTTTGTTTTCATCAATAAGATTATTTATAACATTATTTTCATATTTGGTAATATTGACAATACTGTCACCTGCTTCATTCATATATAGTTTAATAGGTTCTGGAATGACATCCTTGGAATCTCTGAATCTATTAAATAATAATAGGAATTCATTGATTAAATCAGTTCTATCACTAGATGAAACATCACTTTTTATAAATCTTTTACTCCAATTGTCCAGATGATTAGCAATAGCCCAATGATAACTTTCATCATAGTTATCTAGTATGTCACCAACTAAATTATATACATCAAGATAATAACGTAAATTATCAGCACTTAACTGGCTGGTAATGGATTCATCATCATCACGTTTAATGTAATTAAGCACTGGTCTGTTAATATATACTATACCCTCAGCTTTTGTAAGACAATAGTAAACAAAATATAAGTCCTCACTAGGTTTATTTTCCAGGAATTGTATATCATTATCCTCTAGAAATTCTTTTCTATAAATTTTAGCCCATACAGATGGTGGAACTCTAAGAAGATTAGGATTATCTCTTAAACGTTCTACTCTAATTCTGTTATTTTCAAGTTCTAGAAAATCCCATGATTTAATCTCATTAAATGTACGGCCAACAAAAATGTAATTACCAGATACAATATCCACATCCTCATCCACTATAATATTATATAATATTTCACATGATTCGGGATTATATGTGTCATCTGGGTCAAGAAACATTATGTAATCACTAGTAGCATGTTTTAATCCAACATTTCTTGGTTTACCAGCATATCCACTGTTTTCTTCAAGATAATAGCTTTTAACATTATCGTATTCATTAGCATAAAGTTTTATTTTTTCATCACTATTATCTGTTGATTTATCATCTACGAATATTACTTCAATATTCTCAAATCCTATTGTCTGAGCTCTTATTGATTCTAGTGCTCTATCCAGGTAGTTGTTAACATTATATACTGGTAATATTACTGTTAATTTGTATGTCATGGCTTTTCAACTCTTATTATTGGATTAATTCTCTATTTCCAGAATTTCAGTTTTCGTAGTGGCTTTGTTATCTTCCAGCTAGTAGAATTATATACGTCTTTTTTGAATTTTTCTAATTCCTCTTTTTGTTCTAGGAGTATTCCGATCTTCTCGTCTTTTTCCTGTTTTTGTTTAGTTATAATATCTACTTGTCTTGTTAGTTCATTGATTCTCTTATCTTTTTCCTGTTCCTGTACGGTTATATCATCTATTTGTCCTGTTAATTCATTGATTCTCTTGTCTTTTTCCTGTTCCTGTACGGTTATATCATCCACTTGTCTTGTTAATTCATTGATTCTTTCATCTTTTTCTTGTTCCTGTATAGCTGTATCCTCTATTTGTCTTGTTAGTTGATTGATTTTCTCGTCTTTTTCACTGTTTTTATTTAGTAATTGTTCCTGTTCTTTAGTGAATTTCTTTTCAGTATTGATTAGTTCCTCTTTTTTCTGAAGCAGTTTATTATTAGCTGTTATTAGTTCATTTTGTAATTTCAGTAATTCCTTGTTTGTTGATTCAAGTGCACTGTTTTTGTTTTTGTTGTCTTCTATGTATTCTCTGGTTTTTCTGGATTGTATTTGGATTAGGTTATCCTGGTATCTTATTAGTTTTATTATTGAAGTTATTATTTTTTCTGTCTTTAAGTCTATTTTTTTAAGTTCTGCTACTAATTTAATGTATTTAAGGATTAATCTTCTTTTATCAGTGCTTGATATCTGTGAGTTTAGTAGTGTATCAGTCCAGTTATTAAGATAAGCGGGCATTATGTCTAGTTTATCAGTATCTTGACTTACAAGTAGATCTATTAATCTTTTAAATACTGTTAATTGTGTTTCAAGATTATTAGTACATTTATAGCTCTTATTGTTAATGTAGCTATTAATTAGATTTGTACTTATTTTTGCTGTTTTTACTGCGGTTAAAAGTGTTTTTGCTGTATAGTATAATTCGTCATCGTATACATCTTCCATGAATGTGAGATTATTTTTTTGGAGGTATTTCTTGTTATAGATTATTGTTGATAGTTTTGGTATTTGTTTATCTGTATCTGATTGTTGTGTTCTTGTTATACCGTCAGCATATACTAATCCTACTCTTATAACATCATTATCCTGTGTTAGGTATGGTTCTATTATTTCTACCATGTTACTTGCTAGTGTGGTATCAGCATCTATGAATAATACATGGCTACCTGTAGCATAGCTTAATCCATTGTTTCTTAGTTTGCCTATGCTTAAGGTATTCATATTATCTGTGAATATATTCACATTACCATATTTTTCATTGTATAATTTGATCTGTGTGTCTAGTTTCTTTATTGGATTGTTGGATGCTATGATTACTTCTATTTTTTCAAATCCTACTGTTTGGTTAAGTAATGATTCCATCACATTAGTCAGATGATTATTATCATTGTTTGCTACTAGTATTATGGATAAGAGGTACTCATTAGGACATGGCAGTATATTAAAGGAGTTATCCTTGAAGTATAATATATGTGAATTCTCTATAAGGTATCTTTTATGATCGGATAGTGCTGCTGTATTTGCAAATTTATTGGATAGATATGTGTATATAGTATTATTCTTGGCATTGTTTTTCTTGTTTTTATCATCATAATATGTTAATCGTATATGTATATTACATTTATCATCCTTTTTCAGTGGTATATGTATTTCGAAGTTATGCTTGTATTGCCATGTTCTTGAGAGAAATCTTTCATCTACCCTGTTATAGTATTTAACATATTCACCAGGATAGATGTTTATTTCTCCACCATAGGACTCTTTAACTGCATCTATTCCTATATTATCTATGTCAAAGTGACTATTATAGAATCCTGTGATTACCAGCTTATCTTCATCTAAGGTTACTTCATCTAGCCATAAATTATGGTTTTTAAGATTATCTATTGTATAATCACCAGTCTTTATAATTACAGTACCATCCCTGTATTCCCTGTGTAATTCATTATACTTCAGGTATATGTAGAAGGTCTTAAACACTGGATTTGTAATGTTATCATTATCAGCAATAGTAGTGATACTAAGATGATCTAACACGTAATGTAAATAATTCCAGAATTCATCTAATTCACCACTGGATTCAAATGGTAACTCCCTGCTTTTCAACATCCACTGAAGATCATATGCTAATGTATACTGTATAAATAAGGGTACTTCACCATCCTTTGATAGATAATAATCAATTAATTCAACATAATAATTCTTCAACTGATTAGTGAAGAATAACTTATTATCCCTTGTATTATCAATAAGAGAATCACCATTAAACCTACGTCTATAATAATAGATACAGGAATCTACAACTCCATACCTATGCTTCTCACCTAATAACTTATTAATTAAAATACAATCCTCTGCATGAATAACATTAGATGGAAAACTATAGTTGTTTACTATTGCACTTTTAAAAAAAGATGAAGCACTTGATAACTGCGGATTATTAGGCTCGGCATCCAAATCAATGACACGTGAAGATTCAAACTTATAATTAAGCATATGTTCATGATTTAAACGTTCAAAATAAGTTATAGGTATAGATACTAAATCCACTTCATCATAATGTTTCTCAAAGAAATTATAAACATCCTCCAGAGTATTAGAGGAGATGTAATCATCACTATCAAAGAAATTAACATATTTACCCTGAACATACTTTAAACCATTATTTATTGCAGCAGCACGGCCACAATTTTCCTGGTGTAAAACTATTATATTAGCAGGATAATTTTCCTTGTATTCATTCAGTATCCTAAGAGAATTATCTGTACTTCCATCATCAACTAGTATTAACTGTACATTGTCTTTAAAATCCAATGTCTGATCTATCAATGAATCAATAGCATTATGCACATACTCTTCTGTATTATATACTGCCATTACGATAGAAAACTTGTACCTGCTTGAAATTTCTGTATCATTCATATTTAATGACCTCTTTAATAGATAATAATAGTTGACATGATAATTTAATTATTAATAATTATCTCTTCAATATAATATAAATTTATTCAAAAGAGACTCAATTAGTAATACAAATAAACAAATTGTCTAAAATCTGTTTTAAAAAATAAAAAAAAGAGTAATGATAAAACACTGACAATACATTTATCAGTGTCTGCGTATCCAATCATAAACACGTTTACAATTTAATTTATCATGATATTTGAAGAATTTATCTACACGTTCCTGGTAAATACTTTCCATTCTACAATCATGGGATAGATAATATGATATTTTTTCAAATAAATCATCCTTATTTTCTACTACTTCTCCAAATCCCATGTCTTCATAACTATAATAGCTTTTACCATGATGATAATCATCAAATGGATGATAATATATAACAGGCTTCTTTAAATATGCAAAATCAAAGAATACTGATGAATAATCGGTTATCAGTAGAGATGATTCACTAAATAGCTTCTGATATGATTCATCATAACTTAGTCTGACATCTGGATTAATATCAATCAAATCAATATATTTCTTACCGCTGTCACCGGTTATATACTTATTTAATCTTGGATGTGGCTTGAAAACAATATCATATCCATACTTCTTGGATAATGATACTATTTTACTGTTAAGAAGATTATTTATGCTCTTAACATAATTTGAGTTTTTAAATAACTCCTCATTACCTTCAAGGTAATTACGCCATGTTGGTATAATTAATATCTGTTTACGTGGATGATTCTCCAAGTTATCAAATCGCGGAAATCCTAGTGTCTGAATTATCTCTTCATCATAATTATATCCTTTAACAAGAAATGAATCATGTTCTTTATCAGATACTGTTGATATTAATGATAAATTCTTATCATACTTTTTAAGGTAATTTGAAATATTTCCCAGTGTAACACCATGCTGTAGGAAGTATATTTTCGGATTTCCTATACCATTATATAATTCCCTTAAATCTTTATTGGATGTATCTGAATAAAATGGATTAATCACAGGTTCATCAGGATGTGATGTTATGATCTTATCAGCTAAGAGAAACATTAGTTTATGTTTGAATGACCCGTAGGGTATAACATTACTATTACCTGATAATCTCTTGAATGATACTGAATCCTTTTTTACAGTATAGTATTTAGATATATTATCGTCCTGATTTATAGCATAATGGAATAAGTGTTCACCATTATCATCAGCTTGCTCTGGACGGTCCATAAACAGGTATACTTGTTTATTACGTAAATTCTTAATAGGATATGCTAATAAGAATAGTGCTCTGAGTTTTAATGCTTCTTTATAACCATATCTTTTATCATTTAATATCTTTTTAAATATACTGTATTCATATCTGAGTATTGATTTATAACTATAATCATGTACATGGAATGATTTACCTTTAAGAAGCACTATTTTTGAATCATAGATTGAATATATGCTTGTCTTTGAAATACGAACAGTTTCCCTGAATGATAAATTCATATACATGGATATTATATTATCCTCATCATAATTTGTTCTGTCTCCATCGATATGGTAGGTTGTTCTTATCTTTACCTGACAGTTTTCATGATCTGATACTGGTATCTTTAAGTCAAAGTTATGTTTATACTGCCAATTTTTAGACAGATACTTTAAATTAACCCTATCTGTATAAAACACTTGTATATCAGGGTATGTACCTACTACTTCACCATCAACTGATTTAACACCATCAATTGTGATGTAATCAGAATTGAAATTACTGTTCAGAAATCCTGATATTTGCAGGTTATTATCCTTAAATTCTACTATATCCAGCCAGATTCTATGTTTATTAAGATTATCTATAACATGGGTCCTGGTTTTTAGTAATGCATTGTTCTTTTTTAATTCTACATGTAAATCCTTATTTTTTAATGTTAAGAAGAATGATTTGAAGATTCCTCCTGTTATGTTTCTGTTGTTTTCAAAGATTTCCATGTCCAGATTATCTATCACGTAATATAATAGATTCCAGAATTCATTGATTTCTTCCTGGGATTCTAGTGTTAGTTCTGGTTCTTTTAGCATCCATTGAAGGTCATATGCTATTAAGTATTGGATAAATAATGGTACATTGTCTTCTTTTTCTTGACAATATTCTATTAATTCTATGAAGTAATTTTTAAGTATGTCTGTGAAGAATTCCTTTTTTGTTGTGGACTGGTCTATTGTTGAAGTTAAATCTGCCCGTTTACGGTAGTAGTATGTTGCCGTGCTTACGGCTCCATATTTTTTCTTGCCTAGCAGTATTTTGTTGATTAATATACAATCCTCAGCATGAACAACATCTGTTGGAAATTTATTTTCGGCAAATACCTCCTTCTTAAAAAATGCTGATGAAGCAGATAACTGCGGATTATTAGGATTTTCAACTAAATCAATAACATGAGTCTTATTAAACTTGTAATTTAACATATGTCCAGTATTTTTACGTTCAAAGAAATTTATTGGAATAGCAGTGATATCTATTTCATCATAATGTTTATTAAAGAATTTATATACATCCTCTAAAGTGTTAGATGATAATATATCATCACTATCTAAAAAGTTAACATAATCTCCTTCCACGTAGTTAAGACCATTATTACGTGCTGTTGCCTGTCCACAGTTTTTTTGTGTAACTACTTTAATATTTTCCGGATATTTTTTCTCATATTTTTTTAGTATTGATAGTGAGTTATCAGTACTTCCGTCATCAACAAGTATCAATTGAACATTATCCTCAAATCCTATTGATTGATTGATAACTGAGTTTATTGCTTCCTCCACGTAGTTTTCAGTGTTATATACTGCCACTACTATAGAGAAAATGAATTTGTTTACTAGTGTAAAATCTTTACCATTACTGATAAGTTTATATTTTCCTGCTAGTAATCTATCACGTTTATGATGGGTAATTGTAATGTTTTTCGTGTATTGCTTGTTATTATCTAGTATTATGAAATGATATTTATCATTATTATTGTATGGGATTTCTACTGTGAATTTATAGTAATTACTCCATTCTATTGGAAAATGATTAAGATTGTAATAATTATCATTGGAATAAGTAGTATGTTTACAGTTAAATGTCTCGGTTTTTTCCTTATTTTCTTTAATTAGATTTATTATTACAGAATCACTGGGATGACTTGTTCCTAATACACCCTTAATTGTCAGTGTTTCATTGTTTAGTTCTGCATCCTCAATATATATATTATCAGATGTCTCAGAATCATATTTTTTTGATTTATTATTTATAGTAGAAACGGTAATCACACTCCAATTGTTTGATTCAATAAAAAATAATTCTATTTAGAAAAAATAATTTGCTTCATATTATAGTATTATCAAAGAATGTATAAATAATTTTTCTAATTGCCTGTAATTAGATATTTTCGTGTTTTTTCTATTTAAACGTTGATATTAATAGTATTTTTGTTTTTATTGAATTATTATAGTATTTAGGAGGTTTTAATGTTTTAAAAAAAAATAGTAGAAGAGTAATTTTAGTTTAATGTTTTTATACGTATATGTTTCTATGTCCGCATTTTGGACAGTACTCTAGTCTTGAGTCATATACAGCTCCACATCCAGGATATTTACATGTTTTCATGTATCCAACGTTTTTATCTACTCCTGCTTGTTCATAGGTTACTTTGTTTGATGAGCTTGATGCTTTTGATCCTGAACTTGACCCTGAGCTTGAACTTGAACTCTGTGATGAATCACTAGTCTGTGAATCATTTGTTGTATTGTTTTGTTGTGTATCATTTAATTGTTGTTGTACTTGTTGTAATGATTGATTGAGTTCTTCGTTTTGTTCCTGCATATCAGTATATACAATATATGCTCCAAATGCTACACAGCATATTATAACAACAATAACAGCTGTCAATACTATTTTCATCTCTGACCTTATGATAAAACCTCCCTTTTAACTATTATATACATGTATTTTAATTTAATATCCTTAAAAACAATAAAAAAGATATCTCAGACACTTATCTTATCAAAAATATTAACTGATATTAACATGTTTTAGTCTTAAATTTGTAATTTATAATTATTAAATATATTTACGTGATTATTAATGGAATTCACGTAATTAAATCATGTTTTCTAATAATAACAATTATAGATAATACTATGTAATACAAAATACTGGTAAAAATATTAAATGAATGTATATATACTTTATGTTTTATAAATTAATATATAAGATAAAATAAGAGTTATTAAAACTCTAAATATAAATTAATAAACTACCCTTTTTTTATAAGACTTAACCTAAAATTACAGGGTTAAATAATATACTAACAAGTATGAGGTAAAAGAAAATGACAACATCTCATAATAAAATAAAAACACAAACAAAAGCAGAAATCACTGATTCTGATACTCACATGTTCACAGTACATGTAACTGTTACAGAACAGGGAACAGGAAAACCTGTAACTAAAGGAAGAGTAACTATAAAATCAAAAAAGGGTAAAATAATTGGTACAGGTAAAATAAAAGAAGGAACAGCTGATATAACAGCATCAATAACCAATAAAAATTATAAATTAACAATAATCTACGAGGGAACAGAACATACCTATGATGAAAGTATTACAAAGATTGACTTCCAGAAAGAATACCTATTCTATAAGACAAGCTCATACTTATGGATTGCAATCATTGCAGCACTAATAATAATAGTATACACGATAGGATTATACACATTATTAATAACAGCATATCCGCAATCCCAGCTAGCACATACACTAAGTAGTATTATACCATACGTAGCAGTATCCAACACTACAATGCAACACTTCTATCTAGCAAACCTACACTACTTACAATTCTTTGTTAATATTCTTATATGGATATTGATAATATCCTTTATTACAGCAGGAGTATATGCTACACAATTTAACAGTAATTTCCACAATATAATTCGAAAAAATGTAACAAATCACAGTGTATTTCAGCATTTCTTTGGATTAATCATAGTAATACTCATGATAATTACAATAATCACAGTGATAATAGCATAAAATACAATCCTAAACTCCTACTATTTTTATATATTCTTTTAAAAGAAAATACCAAATTAAAAAGAAATTCATTACATTAAAGAATTCTTATATGATAATGAAGTATTAATGAAGTTTAATAAATTCAAAACTATATATAAACATTAAATATTATATTATATTATATATTATAAGAAAAAAATTTATAATAATTATACACAGGGGTGTAATTATGAAAGTAACATTAGTTAATCCACCACAAACAGCATCTAAATACAAATTCATGGGTGTAATAGCACCACCACTTGGAATAGCTTATATGGCATCAGTACTAAGAGAAAATGGTAAAGAAGTGGATATACTAGATGCATCAGCAGAGGATTTAACATTCAGTGAATATAAAGAAGAAATCAAACGAAGAAACCCGGATTTAGTAGCAATAACAGCTTTAACTCCAACCATTGGAAGAGCACTGGAAGCTGCAGAAATAACCAAAATGGTATTACCAGATTGTCTAGTAGTAATGGGCGGATATCATCCTACATTTAATTACGAAGAAACACTGCAAGATGAAAGCGTAGATATGGTTATACGTGGAGAAGGAGAATATATACTATTAGATCTTGTAGATACATTAGAAAATGATGGAAATCTAAGAGAAGTGAAAGGTATAGTATACCAGGAAGAAGATGAGGAAGGTAACAAGAGTACTATCATCAATGAAATAGCACATCCAGAACCAGATCTTGATAAAATACCGTTCCCTGCATTCGACCTGCTACCAATGGACAAGTACCGATTACTAGACATGGACACACATATGACAACAATGATAACATCAAGAGGATGTCCAATGCAATGCTCATTCTGTTCATCAGCAGCTATGCATGGTAAATTTGTAAGAGAACGAAGTGTAAAAAACATAGTGGATGAAATAGAATTCCTAACAACACACTACGATATTGATACAATAGCCTTCATGGATGATACTTTCACACTAAATAAACAGAAAGTAATGGATATCTGTGATGAAATAATGAACAGAAACATTAAAATATGGTGGGGTTGCACTTCACGTGTAGATACATTAGATGAAGAAGTACTACAAAAAATGAAGGATAGTGGATGTATAACAATATTCATGGGAGTGGAATCAGCAGATCAACAAGCTCTAGATAATATGAATAAAAACACTACCATTGAAAAAATAGAAACAGCATTCAAAGTAGCACGTAAACTAAAAATCAGAACAATAGCATCTGTAGCACTTGGAATGCCTGGAGATACCAAAGAAATAATGAATAAGACAATAAAATTTGTACACTCACTTAAACCAAACTATGCAATATACAGTCTTGCTACACCATACCCTGGAACAAGATTCTATCAAGAATCATTTGAGAAAAATCTTATTAAAGTAAAAGACTGGTCTAAATATACATTAATCAGCCCTATCATAGAAACAGTAGACTTTTCACTGAAAGACTTAAGAAGAATACAGGCAAAAGCATTTATTAAATTTTATTTAAGACCACAATATCTTCTAAGTCAATTTATAAAAGACGGACCATACTTTATTAAAACAGTATTCGGTGTAATAAAAACAGCCTTAGGTAAAACTCCTAACACAACAGATTATAACAAACGAGACATTAAAGCACTAGAACCATAATTATACTAATATTATGTTAAGCTTCTCTTCTCCCTTTATTTATTTTACATACTAATTTTTTTATAATATAAACTTATTAAATAATATAAAATCTATACTTAATATATTAACACATATGAGTTGATTACATGGACAACAAGATATTATCAGCAATCATAGTAATCATAGTAATAATTATTTCTTCATTATATGGAGGTCATATTGCTGATAGTAATGATACAGGAAATATAACAGGTAATAGTACTGTAAGCGTTGTGGAAGATGGACAGTATACTAGTATGGAGGATGTATCAGCTTACATTAAAAAGTATCATAAATTACCTAGTAATTATATAACAAAAGAGGAAGCACGTGATTTAGGATGGACTGGCGGATCACTGGAGCCATATGCCCCTGGTAAAAGTATAGGTGGTGATGTATTTACTAACAGACAGGGAATACTGCCACGCAGTGATAAAAAATATATTGAATGTGATATTGATGCTAATAATACTAGTCGTGGAGCAAAAAGAATAGTATACTCTACCGATGATTACAGAGTTTATTATACAGAGGATCACTACAACACATTCACAGAGGTATAATAATTAATAATCTTATTATATTGAATAAGGAGGGAATTAATAATTGACAGAATATATAGAATTAGACGGACATAAAATAAAAGAATATTCACATGAATACCTAATTAAGACACTTGATTTACCAGATTATTATGGTAGAAACTTGGATGCATTATATGATTGTCTTACAGATATATGTGAAGATACAGAAATACATTTATTTAATAGTAACGAGGTATCACTTGACCTGATAGATACATTCTTTGATGCAGCATGTGCTAATAATTGTTTAACATTTACAAATGACTAATTAAACAATTAGCCTCACCCTCTTTAAAATAGAATTTAAAACTTATTTTACAAAATAAAGTTCTGAATTGATATAACTCTTTCTAAGCAAATATTGATTTTTACTTTTTCTAAAATTAGAAGAAAATCTTTAGAAGAGTGTTTTAATACTCTCTTCGATTTCCTGGTACTCTATTT
>CACZOU010000002.1 GCA_902782945.1 uncultured Methanobacteriaceae archaeon | reverse complement strand
ATGCCGGGGTAGGATAGTGGTTATTCTTCGGGACTGTGGATCCCGTGACTCGGGTTCGATTCTCGGCCCCGGCCCCATTTAAAAAAAATCTTATTTTTATATTAGCTAAATTTATATTTGCTCCGATAGTGTAGTCCGGCCAATCATTTCGGCCTTTCGAGCCGAAGACTCGGGTTCGAATCCCGGTCGGAGCATTTATCATAACTTTTTCTACTAAAAATTATTATTTAATCATAACTGTTTCTTATAGTTTTTTAGATTTTAACTAGTTAGTTATATGATTATTAGAACAAGTTTTTTTTATAAATTTAAAAGGGTAATAAAAAAAGAGTAATTAGTAGATTTTTTTATTTTCTACTTCTTTCATAAATCTATTTTTGATTTCAGATGCACTAATATCAATAATTGGTGCTTTTGTATTTCCAGGTTTAACTTTTATATGTACAAATACCGGACCTTCTTTACTTAATATGTCTTCCATATCTATGTTATCAGTACTTTCTCTAGCATCAATATAGTATACTTCTTTATATCCAATTGTCTTTGCAATATCTGAGAAGTTTATCTTAGAAGCATATGTTTCCTGGGAACCTGTTGAACCATAAGCCTCATTATCTATTAATGTAATAATTAGATTTCTTGGATTTTGTGCATATACTGTTATAAGTTCACCAAAATTCATTAATAGGGATCCATCACCATCAATAACTATTACTTTACGGTTATCATTTTTTTCTTCTAATGCTAGTGATAGACCTAAAGCTATTGGTGTTGCCATTCCCATTGATCCAGACATGTAGAAATTTTTTGTTCTATCAAATAATCCATATAATTCTCTTGATGGGAATCCAATATTTGAGATAACTAGTTCTTCATCTAAATCTTCCACAATCTTTTTTATAGCATCATATCTCTGCATTATTCCACACTCCTACTCCAGTAGCTGATTTCAAATAGTAATGCTATTGGTTCTCCTGATATTTCTGATAAGTCCCATGCTTTTTTCACTATTTCTCTTGTCTCATTAGGGTCTTTTACTTGTTCATATTTCAGGTCTAGACTGTCAAGTATTTTTGTTGTTGCTTTACTCATTGGGAATTGTCCGTATACTTTTTCTCCTAATGATCCTCTGTGGCTAATAATCATTAGTATGGGGAAGTTGTATAGTTTCATTAGTGATGCTATTACGTTTACACTGTTTCCTAGTCCTGAGTTTTGCATGAGAATTGCTGGTTTTAATCCTCCCATATATGCTCCTGCACAGATTCCAAATCCTTCTTCTTCTCTTGTGACTGGAACGTGTTTTATTTCTTCATCTTCTTCTATGAGTTTTAGTAATTTTTTTAAGTTAGCACAAGGTACGCTGACTATGAAGTTTATGCCAGCATCTTTTATTCCCTTGTAGATTACATCTGTTGTATCCAAAAATAATCACGCCTTATATTATTTGTATTTGTTGAGTTAGTATTTTTTTCCTTATTTATTAGTTTAGTTTTTTGTAATATAAGGTTGGTGTGTTTTTTATAAAAAAGAGTTTTAGGGTGGTGGTGATGGGTTTGATTTTTTAGTTTATTCTTCGAAGTATGATTCGATGTCTAGGTCTTTTGTTTCTGCGATTTCTATTAGTTGTTTGTATAGTACTGGGTCTACTGGGGTTCCGTTTTCATGGTTTTTGTTTATGTTTTCTATTTCACGGTCTCCTGGTATTACTCCGTTTTCTTCTCTTATTTCACTTACGAATCTGTCTACGTAGAATTTGAATTGCATGGATCCTGCAAAGTGTTCTGGGTCTATTGCTATTAGTAGGTCTCCTTTTGTACACATTTCATCAGGTGTTGCGGTTCCTTTTACTTTTTCTCCATATTCTGCTCCTACTAGTGGTCCTGCTAGTAATTCAAACATGAATGCTAGTGCATATCCTTTGAATCCTCCGAATGGTAGGATTGATCCTTCTAGTCCTGCTGCAGGGTCTGTTGTTGGGTTTCCATCTTTGTCAAGTGCGAGGCCTTCTGGTATTTTTTCTCCTTTTCTTTTGGATTCTAGTAGTTTTCCTCTAGCTGTTACACTTGTTGCCATATCTACACATATGTAGTTGTGTATGTCATCTGATGGTATGCTTATTGTTATAGGGTTTGTTCCGAGTAATGCTTTTTTACCGCCAAATGGTGCCATTGCTGGTTCTGTATTTGATATTACTATTCCTATCATATCTTGTAGTGATGCTAAATCTGAGTAGTATCCTGCTATTCCATAGTGGTTACTGTCGTGTATTCCTACTATTCCTACTCCTGTTTCACTTGCTTTTTTCACTGCTAAATCCATTGCTTTTACTGTTACGTAGTGTCCGAATTTATGATTTCCGTTTATCAGTGCTGTTGATGGTGATTCTTTTTCTATTTCATAGTCACCTTCTGTTTTTATTGTTCCAGCGTTTATACTTTTTATGTATTGTGGAAATCTTCCTAGTCCGTGTGTTGAGAATCCTTTTAGGTCTCCGTCTGTTATTACATCAGCTACTATGGATGCTTCATTTTTTTGTACTCCATATGCTAGTAATATTTCTTCGATTAGTTTTGATTCATTTTCTATACTTATCTTCATTGTTTCGCCTCTTATTTATTGATTGTTTTTCGTTAATTTATGAAATTATAATTCTATATTTTCGTTATTATATGTGTTTATGAGTACTCTGTTTTTCTCATCTTCCTGTATTTTTCCGATTACATATGTGTCATGGTATTTGTTTAGTATTTCTAGTGCTTGGTCTTTGTATTTTTCATCGAGTATTACTGCAAATCCTATGCCCATATTGAATACGTGGTACATTTCTTTGTCTTCTATGCCTGTTGCCTGTATTGCTTTGAATATTGGTAGTGGTTCTGGTAGGTTATCTATTATGTATGTCATGTTGTGGTTTAGTCTTTTTAGATTACTGAATCCTCCACCTGTTATATGTCCTAGTCCATGTACTTCAACATCTGAGTTTAGTAGTTCTATTATTGGGTCTACGTAGATTATTGTTGGTTCTAGCAGTGCTTCACCTACTGTTACTGAGTTGTCTGTTGGTAGTTTGTCTGTTACTTTGTAGTTAGCTATGTCCAGTAGTGCTTTTCTTGCTAGGCTTAATCCGTTACTGTGTACTCCACTACTGGTTATTCCTAGTATTATATCTCCATCTTTTATTTCTGTTCCTGTTATTATTTTGTTTTTGTCTACTGTTCCTATACCTGTTCCTGCTAGGTCAAAATCTTTTATTATTTTTGGTAAGGATGCTGTTTCTCCACCTATCATTGCTATTTTGGCTTGTTGACATCCTGCTTTTAGTCCTTTTCCTATTTCTTTTGCTATTTCTGGGTTTGGATGTTCTACGGCTAGATAGTCTACCATTGCTATTGGTTCTGCTCCCACACATAGTATGTCGTTTACAACCATAGCTATACAGTCTATTCCTACAGTATCATATTTTTCCATTTGTTTTGCGATTAGTATTTTACTTCCTACGCCGTCGGTACTCATTGCTATTGCTTTTTTTCCAAAGTCTACTAGTGCTGCGAAGTGTCCCTTGTTTTTTATTATATTTCTGTATTCTATTGTTTCTGCTAGTTCTCCTGTTAGTGCTTGTACTGTTTGTTCTTCTAGACTAATATCTACACCTGCTTCAGAGTATGTTACCATTTTCTCACCTGAATATTTTTTTTTATAAAATTATTTCTTTTCGTGTTGGGGGGGGGGTTTAGTTTTAACGAAAATATTTTTTCATGAATTAATTGTTCATTAATTAATTAGTTATTAATTATTTATCTCTTTCATAATTTTTATATATTCAGATAATTTTTTTATTTTTGTTGGGTGCATGTTATGTAAAAATAAATGAGTATTGTTTAGGTTGGTGGTTAGGTGAGGGAGGTTAGGTATGAGAGAGTTTACTTTTATTATTGTAGTCTTGTTGTTTCAAGATTCATTGGTGTTTTTGTTTCTATCTTATATGACCTGTATATACTACTTGCCAGGTCTAATGCTTTGTATGCATCTCCGTGGCATACTAGTATTTTATCTGGTTTTGGTGATAGTCTTCTTACATATTCCATTAATTGTTTTCTGTCACTGTGTCCACTGAATCCATCGATTGTTATTACTTCTAGGTTTATGTGGAATAGTTGTGTTACTCCATCTTTTTCTAGTGGCACTTCTTCGAATCCTTTCTGTATTCTTCTTCCTAGTGATCCCTCTGACTGGTATCCTACAAATATGATACTGTTCTTTTCGTCTTCACATAATTCTTTGAAGTATTCTACGGAGTTTCCTCCTGTTAACATTCCTGATGTTGATAGAATTATGCATGGTTCTGGGTTATCTATGAGTTTTCTTCTTTGTTCATTGTTTGTTACTTTTTCGAATACATCTGATATGAATGGATTTTTACCTATGTGAAATATTTGGTCTCTTAGGTCGTTGCTTAAGTATTCTGGGTGTGCTGTGTGTATTGCTGTTGCTTCCCAAATCATTCCGTCTATGTATACTGGTACTTCTTTTAGTATTCCATGGTTTATGTATTCTTCTAGTACTATCATTATTTCTTGTGCTCTTCCTACTGCAAATACAGGTATAAGCACTTTTCCGCCTCTGTTGAGTGTGTTGTATATTGTTTTTATTAGTTCTTTTTCTGCTGTGTTTCTTGTTGGTGTTACGTCTTCATGTCCTCCGTATGTACTTTCCATTACTAGTGATTCTATTCTTGGGAATCTTGTTACGGATGGTTCTAGCAGTCTGCTTTTCTCGTTTTTGAAGTCACCAGTGTATACAAAGTTGTGTTTTCCGTCTCCTATGTGGAGGTGTGCCATTGCTGATCCTACAATGTGTCCTGCATTATGTAGTGTTAGTCTCATATCTGGTGATATGTCTGTTACTTCTCCATAATCTAGTGTTATTGTTTTGTTTATTGTTTCTTTCACATCTTTTATGTTGAATGGTAGTGGATCGTCTTCTCTGTGTGATATATCTATGTGGTCTTGTTGTAGTAGTGTCATCATGTCTCTTGTTGGTGTTGTACAGTATGTTGGTCCCTGGTATCCGTAATGGTATAGGTATGGTACGAATCCGGAGTGGTCTAGGTGTGCGTGTGTTATGATTACAGCGTCTAGGTCGTTAAGGTTGAATTCTGGCACGTTTAGGTATGGGTATGATGTTTTATCATCGACTCCTGCCACGTTTACTCCACAGTCTAGTATTACTTTACTGTTTGGTGTCTGTAAAAATAGGCAGGATCGTCCTACTTCTCTGAATCCTCCTAGGGATGTTAGTCTTACCCAGTCGTTATCGAATTCTGCTTCTCTGTGTATTCTTTTTCCCAGTCTTTGTAGGAATTCTTTTCTTTCTTTACTGTTTCTTCTTAGTGTTAATCTTATTCTCTGTATTGTTTCTGAGGTTATTGGTGGTGTTCTTAGTATTTTTGGTGCCCATCCTGTCTGTTTTACTATTTCACGTGATGTTGCCCCATATTTTCCTATTACCAGTCCTGGTTTTTTGGATTCTATTATTACTTCACATGTTACTTCGTCAAAGGATATGTCTGTTATATCTGCATCTTTTGGTACTATTTCCTCTATTTTTTCTATTGTTTCTGTTGGGTCTAATAGTACTGATTTGTCTGATCTGATGATGATTCTTTTTCTGATATCTTTTGCCAGGTCTCTTATGATGTTTCCGTTGTCTTTGATTATTTCAGGATTTTTGGTGTATATGACTATCTCTGGACCTTCGAATTCTACTTTTGCTAATTTTACTCTTTCGGGTAAACGTTCAGTAATTTTTTCTGTGATCTCTTCGATCATACTCATGGTTTCACTCTCTCTTTATCTATTGATAATTTTTACATGTAAATTATCTTCATGATTTGTTGTAATTTTGTTGTAATATTATTTTTTTTAGTTAAAAAATTCTTTTAGAAAAATAATGTATGCGATTTTTTAACTAATTATTTTTTGAAATAAATAGTCTTATTTTTTGTTTTATAAGTTGAGTTTGAATAATAGTTTATTCTCATGTATTCTACGTAGTGTTTTTTTTATTGTTTAAGTTGATTTTTGGATAATCTCTATAATTAGTATTTGTGAGTTTATCATAACTTAAAAAAAATTGTTATTATGTTGGCTATTTTTTGTAGAATTACATGTTAAAAATAATTAATAATAACTTTGTTTGTTGTTATATATAATTGTTTTATCTTAATTAGTATAATTTTTATTAGATGTTGGTATTTTTTTTCTTTAGAAAAAAGGTAGTGGTGGGGGTTATATTTTTTTTCGTGTTTACATGTTTTCTTTTATTTGTGCTATTTCTTCTCGGGTGTATATTTTCATTCCGTCTTCTGTTATTGTTGCTAGTCTGTAGTGGTTTCCGGAGTATACGTCTCTTTCCATTGCTGAGGTTATTGCTTTTATTGCTACTTCTTTTCCTTCTTCTACGGTTATGTCTTCATTGTATCTGTCTTCTAGTACTCCTAGTGCGTATGGTGATCCTGATCCTGTGGATATGCATTTGTCTTCTATGTAGCTTCCACTTGGGTCCATGGAGTATAGTTTTGGTCCTTTTTTGTCTACTCCACCTACAATTGTTTGTACGTAGAATGGTTGTGATTTTAGGATGTTACTTGTTAGTACTGCTAATGAGTCTATTGACATTTCTTTTTCGTTTCTTAGTTTGTATAGTGATATTTCTGCTTTGAGTATGTCCATTAGTGATTGTGCGTGTGATACTGTTCCTGCGATTGTTGCTCCTATTTTATCATCTAGTTGGAAGAGTTTGTCTGCATTTTTATTTGCTACTAGGCTTCCCATGGTTGCTCTGGTTTCGGTTGCTAGTACAACTCCGTCTTTGCAAACAAATCCTACTGTTGTTGTTCCTTTCATATTTTTGTCTGTGTCGTTCATGGATTTACACCTCATTTCTTTCATATTTTTGTGATTTGTTTATTATTTTTATTTTTTTTTAATGTATTGTTTTATGAAATAATTTTTTTTGATAATAATAACATTTTTTCTTATGATTTTTTGTTTTTTTATTTCATTTATTATACATTAAATTTTTTTTATTATTTTTTTATTATTTGTTTTTACGATAATAGTTTATTAATTTTATTTTATATACTTTTGGTTATTAAAATGTTTCTTGAAATAAATTTATGAAACAATTATTTCTTAATTAGTATGATTTTTATAGAAAAAGTATAAAGTGGGGGGGGGAAGTGTTAATACATGTATTAGTCTTTAGTCATGTATTTTTCTTTAATTGTTTCTGCAATTTTCATGAATTCTTTTGCTGCTGCAGATTCAGGTTCTGATTTAACAATAGGTTGGTCGAATTTATCTGCTGATTCAGATACACTTGTTCTGAATGGTAAATCTCCCAGATAATCTACATCCATTGCTTCTGCGAAGTCTTTTCCTTTTGTATCTCCGAAGAGGTTAATCTTCTCGTTACAGTGTGGACATTCGAAGTAGGACATATTTTCGATTAAACCTATTTTATCTATGTGTAGCATTTTTGTCATGGTTACACATTTTGTTACATCTTCTTCTGATACTGAGCTTGGTGTGGTTACCATTACTGCTGCGTCAAGGTCTGGTATCATCTGAAGTACTGTTAGTGGTTCGTCTCCTGTGCCCGGTGGGTTGTCAAATATCATAACATCAAGATTGCTCCATGCTACATCTGATATTAATTGTTTGATTGCACCTGTTTTTTGTGGTCCTCTCCATATGATTGGTGAACCTGTGTTTTCTATTAGAAATGCCATGGATGCAACAAGTATACCGTCATCTGTTTCTACTGGTATTAACTTGTTTCCTTTTACATTTAGTTTTTTATCTTCTATTCCTAACATTTTAGGTACGTTAGGTCCATGAATGTCTACATCATATAATGCTGTTTTTAATCCCATTGCATTAAATGCTTGAGCTAAATTAACAGCAACAGTGGATTTTCCTACTCCACCTTTACCACTCATAACTGCTATTTTATATTTGATGTGTGATAAGTTACGAGTTATATTAATATTTTGTTCCATTATAGCTTTCTTATCTTCTTCGGATAATCCAGCTCCATGTTCATGTGCCATTTTTTTATAACTCCTTATATTGAAAAATGATAATAGAATATAAGTTTTTTTTAGCTAAGTATTTTAATTTATCGTTGTCTTATTTTTTTATATATTCTATAATAATTTTTATGCTTTTGCTGTTTTATAAAATTAATCATTATCAATCATAAAAATTAGTTTTGAATAAAACGAATAATACCTGTTATTGCATAAAAAAACACAAACAGACAAACAAAAAAATAAAAAAAAGAAAAAGAAAAACCCGAAAAACTATAAAATAGAACTCTCAGGAAGTATTTTTACTAATGTATGATCATACATCTTAGATTTTTTAATCTCAGCAATATCACCTAAACGATAATCCTCAACCATAACATCACTAATCTCATCATGATACTCATCATAAGGTAACTTTACACGAACACCGTCAAGCTGACTAACAATACTCATAGGAGAATTAATATGAGCAACATCAGGAACCTTCCTCTCCAAAGCAATCTTAGTAATAACAGGTGAAACAATTAACGGGTCATCATTAAGATCCTCTTTCTGTTTAGAAATAATATCCTCAGCAGTAGAAACAAGTTTTCTAAGAGCACGGATATTCTCCCCACGTTTCAACCTTCTAGGTATACGGCCAAAACCAGCAACATAAGCATTAGCATTAATCTCTTCTGCAGGAATCTCAGGACTACCAGTTACAATAACAGGAATATCAATATCCTCAAATAAGAATTTCTTCTTACGAATACAGTCTTCAAAACTACCTAATGAAAAGATTGCAAGGTCATGCTCCTCAATTAAATCCTTCTCACGCTTGCTAATCTGTGAAATACCCTTACCAGCACCACGGGCAAGACCAATCATATTAGTCTTAGTACCATACCGTCTAAGATACTCAGCAATATCACAGGCAGCATGAGGTAAATGCTGACGTGCAAGAGTAGGAGATACAACAGCAATCTCAGTACTAGCTAAAGGAGAAAGCTCCACATCACCAAGTAACTCCTTAGCCTTATCTTTAATTTTACCAGTGTCCTCTGCAGGAACAGCTATAGTTAATGTAATATCAAGTTGTGATGCATTCTTTTGTAAAATAAATCCACCAAGATCCTCAATCAACTCTTCCATCTCATAATGTTTGTGGACTCCACCAGTATAAGTCATTGTTTCATACATAATTCATTCTCCAGAAATTCATATCTTTTATTAACACGTTTAATAATACTTCTTGATACATTCTTATGTGAAGGAACAATAATAACATTATCGCCCTCCACATTTATATCCATATAATCAGGCATAACAACATAATCATAATCCTCATCAACAAGAGTAAAACCCATGTCTAACAAGGTATCCTTAAGAAAATCACTATACACTTTAACCAGAATATCCTTCCTGTATCTCTTTCTATTCAAATTATTCTTATTTAAATTCTTAAGTCGGATAATAGCATTCTCATCAACATCAGTACCAAATTTATCGCTTAGCATGAAGATATTATCAAATATCTGAGGATAAGTATTTAATTTAACAGGAATCACCGGAATATCACACTTTGTCTCAGATAAAAGAATTGCCACATCAGCATCCCTAATCTCTGAAGGTTTAACTACAGTATAATCAGTTATTCCAGACATTTTCAGAATATCTTCACACATTGGTGTTGTTATAATTTTCATACTAAATACTTCTTTTAATTTAAATTCTTAATTAAATATTATAATTCTTATCACTATTACTTTTTCTTACAATAAAATCTAATAATCCTATTATACGTTTATATATTAATAAAAAATACATATAATAATCCTAAAAAAATAAAATGAAGAAAAAAGATAATAATATAATAATATCAATTTAAAAGGTGGTACGTATGAAAGTAAACGTAAGCTTATATAATTCTGAAACCAGTGATTTAGCAATAATGGTTGACTTACTACGAGCAAGTACAACAATAACAATAGCACTAAACAACTTCAATAGAGTAATACCAGTAAATACTATTGAATCAGCTTTTGAATTGAAAGAAAAATACCATGCCATACTAGCAGGTGAAAAAAAGATAATAAAAATAGATGGATTTGACGTATCTAATTCACCATATGAAATACAAGACTACACAGATGACACACTAATACTAAAATCAACAAATGGAACAAAAGTTCTGGAAAACTTGGGAAAAAATGAGAAAACTAAGATACTCATAGGATCTGCAATAAATGCAAAAGCAGTAGCACAAACAGCACTAAACATGGCTGATGAAGAAATAGACATAATAATGGCTGGAAGACATGGAAAATTCACAATAGAAGACTGTTTGGGAGCAGGAATAATCATTAATGAAATGATTAAATTAGCAATAGAAGAAGATATAGATTTAGAACTAACAGAATTTGCTCAGGTAGCTAAAATGATATCAAGTGATTATCTTATAGCAAAAGACCTTATAAATTCATCAAACAGTGCAGATATACTAAGAGACTTAGACTACATAGAAGATATAAAAATATGCACATTAGTAAATGAATTGGACACAGTACCAATATACAGGAACAATGAAATAACCAAACTAGAAAATTAGAACGCTCAATAATTATGTGATAATAATGAATGAAGAAGAAAATATTAACCCTTTAAATCAAAGAATATTCCGACAACCACCAATAATACGCTTCAATCAAAACACACCAGCAACACAGGAAACAGAAGAAGAAACTATAGAACCAATACATGAACCATCACTAGAAATAGTAGGAACAGCACACATATCCGATAAAAGTATAGACAAAGTACGAGAAACAATATATGAGAAAAAACCAGAAATTGTAGCAATAGAATTAGACCTGGGAAGATATCAAGGATTACTGGATGAAGAAAGAGGAATAAAAAGAGAACAAAAATTTGATTTAAAACAGTTACTCAAATCATCAAATCTAACAGTGACAATAGTAAGCTTGATTCTATCACACGCCCAGAAACAAATGGGGGAAGAAGTGGGAGTAAAGCCAGGATCAGAAATGCTTGAAGCAGCACATATAGCACAGGAAGTAAATGCAGATTTAGCACTAATCGATAGGAATATTCAGATAACACTAAAACGTACAATTAATGGAATGAGCTTCAGAGAAAAACTATCATTCGTATGGGAACTAATAACATCCTATTTCCTGGGTGATGATGAAGATGAGGAAGCATTCAAAGAAGAAGTAGAACAGCTAAAACAAGATGATACAATAAAAGAGGTAATGAACTACTTCAAAGAAGCATCTCCTGGAGGATACAATGCTCTAGTACATGAAAGAGATGCATATATGGCATATAACCTAAAAAGTTTAGAAGATAAGAACGTAGTAGCCGTAGTAGGAGCAGGACATAAAAATGGTATACTAACCTACCTAGACCAGCCAGGCACGATACCCCCCATTGAGTCAATTGATCAGGTAAAGGAGTCAAGATTCTCTATAATCCAGATAATACTATACTCAATACCAGTGCTATTTATTGTAGTATTTGGATTAGCATTTATAAATGGAATAAATATACAGGGTGGAATAATAAATTACCTAATATTTGCTGGAGGAGGAGCACTAATAGGCTCATTACTATCAGGATCAAAAATACAATCAGCAATAGTGGCAATGCTGGTAGCACCAGTAACAGTAATACATCCGCTACTGGCAGCAGGATGGTTTTCAGGAATAGTTGAAGGAAAACTAAGACATGTGGGATTCAAAGACTTAGAAGAACTATCAAACTTTGAATCATTCAGTGATTTATGGCATAATAAACTATTCAGAGTAATACTAGTTGTGCTAGGAACAAACATAGGATGTACAATAGGATTTCTAATAACATTAAACAATGTATTCCTGCCATATCTTCAAGCAATATTCTAAAAATAATTAAAATAAAGGGATGGTGATATAATGGCATATCTAATATACAGGTGTGACTGTGGAAGAGTACTATACTCAAAAGAAGATACAAAAACAAAAAAATGTCCATGTGGAAAAACACTGAACGTTAAAAAAAGAAGAATATTAAAAACTGCAGAGACAGCAAGACAAGCAACAATGGCTGTACAAGATATGCAAGAAGAAATATATGGTGGGTCTATATTTAGAACTGCAGACCAATTATAAATCACTCATTTTTTCTATTATTTCTCTAGTCATCTTACAAGCCTTACATGGACTTTGAGCTGTAGGCTGACCACAAATTTCACACTTATCTAAGTGTACTTGTTTTGTTGGAAGACGAAATGTCTTCTTAAATGAATTAAATATATTACGCTTAATACCCTTCTGGTTTTCCTCTAATTTATTAAGATATAATTTAACATCACTTCTAAGAGAAGTGACTGAGTAGGGACATTCCTCATCATGAATAGGAATATTATTTATAACACACCAAAGTCCAACGTCCTTCTCAGGTAACTGCCATAATGGCTTTATCCGTGGTACCATATTCTCGTGGATACGGTCAAGTACTGGTGAAAACTTCGGAAATTTATTTCTATCATTTCTTGCAAAGGTCATGAGAAAAGATTGAATTTCATCATCCATGTTATGACCTGTAGCAATTTTATCACAATTATGTGAATCTGAAATTTTATTTAACAAGTATCTTCTATAAACTCCGCAGGGCATACATGTACTTTTATAGATGTCATGAATATCATCTAAATTATAACCCCACTCATCTTTAAATGAATAAATGGTTAATGGCACATTTAATCTTTCACAGTTTTCTTTTGCTGAGCGTATACCATGCTCTCTGTATCCACAGATACCTTCATCAATACAAACTGCTTCAATACTAAAATTAATATCTGATTCTAACCTGTACTGGCATAACATATGTAATGTCAGTATACTGTCTTTTCCACCAGAAACACCTATCATGATTTTCTCATCATCTTTTATGAGTTTATAATCATTCAGGGTTTTAAATACATTATCTTTCACATATTTATTAAATTGTTCTTGTTCTATTTTCATAGTTAAAACATTATCCTATTAATTGAATAAAAGAAAAAAAGTAGGGAGGGTGATGAGTTTATTGTAATAATTCTTCAGAACCTTTTTTAACAGTTTCAATAATTGTGTCAAGTTCCTCAGTTGTTAATGATGGATGTACAGGTAAGGAAATTACTTGACTTGCTGCTAGTTCTGCTTCTGGACAGTTTCCAGTAAATCCTTGTGCTTGGTAGTATGGTTGTTTATATAATACTATTGGATAATGAACTCCTGTTCCTATTTCATTTTTAGTTAGGAAGTCTCTGAATGCATCTCTGTCTTTTGATACACGAATAGTGTACTGGTGGAATACGTGTGTACCATAATCTGCTATTTCAGGAGTAGTTATGCCTTCAACATCTTTTAATCCTTCAGATAAATATGCTGCATTTTCATTTCTGATTTTGTTGAATTCATCTACTCTTTTTAGTTGAACTAATCCGATACTTGCAGCTATGTCTGTCATCCTATAATTATATCCTAATAAGGATTGTTCGTATCTTTTGCTTTCACCGTGAGCTCTTACCATACCAGCTTTTTCTGCAAGGTCAGCATCATTAGTTGTGACCATTCCACCTTCACCAGTGGTCATGTTTTTTGTTGGATAGAAACTGAAACATCCAAAGTCTCCAAGACTTCCAACTTTTTTACCTTTGTAAGTGGTTCCATGTGCTTGTGCTGCATCTTCAATAACGGTTAAGTCATGTTCTTCTGCTAGTTCAAGTATAGGGTCCATGTCAGCACTTTGTCCATATAAGTGTACAGGTAGTATTGCTTTTGTTTTATCTGTAATTGCTTCTTCTACTTTAGCAGGATCTAATGTGAATGTTTTTGGGTCTATATCTGCAAATACTGGTGTTGCTCCAGTATATAATACTGAATTTGATGTTGCTGCAAATGTGAATGGTGTTGTTATTACTTCATCACCTGCTTTTATTCCACTTGCAACTAGTGCTGTGTGTAGTGCTGTTGTACCGGAGCTTGTTGCAACTCCATATCCAGCTTCTACGAATTTTGCAAACTCTTTTTGGAACTGGTCTACTTTTGGGCCTTGTGCTAACATTCCAGATTTCAATACTTCAGTCACAGCTTCTATTTCTTCATCATGTATTATTGGTTTTGCTATATTAATCATATTATCGTCTCTTTTAGTATATAATTGATAAGTACTTAATTAATTATGAAAATAATTCTTTATATCCTATTTTTTAGATTATTATTATGTTGAAATAAAAATCTATTAATGAAAATTAATTATTGTATTATTATTTTTAATTTAATCTATAATAATTTTTTTATTTCCCTATATAATCTACTCTAAATTTTTAAAATATAATCAAAATATAGATAAAAATCTTTTACTTAATTTTTATTATCCTTGTTAAATAAATATAACAATATTAGAATTTTATTGAAAATACATGATATTACTTTAAAATATTTTATAGGATGTAAGATTAATGGATACACATATAATTGAAGAAGGATTAGTTAAAATAGAAGTGCCTGATTTTGAAAAAGTATCAGCAAAGGCTCCTGTTTTCTATAATCCTGTAATGGAAATGAATAGAGACATATCTGTTGTTGTAATAAATCAGTATAGAAAACTGGTAGACCATGATATTAGTATATGCGACGCCTTTGGTGGTACTGGTATTAGAGGTGCAAGATATTCCAAGGAGATACCAGGCGTTAACCATGTTGTTGTAGGGGATGTAAATCCTCTTGCAGTTGAAATAGCAAGAAGTAACATGGAATTAAATGATATTTCTAATGTTGAAGTTGAAAAAAATGATGCTAACATATTACTACAATCTAATAAGGGATTGTTTGATGTTGTTGATATTGATCCATTTGGTACACCAGCCATGTTTCTACAATCTACAGCAGCTAATATAAGACCCGGTGGATTAATATGTATTAGTGCTACTGATACATCCGCATTATGTGGAACATATCATGATCCTTGTCTTAGAAAATATGGTGCTGAACCTCAGAAAACTGAATATTGTCATGAAAATGGTATTAGAATTCTAGCAGCAGCAATGGCCAGAAATCTTGCAGTTAATCAGAAATATTTACACATCCTGTTTTCACATAGTACAGAGCATTATATGAGAATATATGCTATAGTTAAACGTGGGGGTAAGAAGACTAATCAGTCATTGGATAATATTGGATTTATTGCTCATTGTCCAGAGTGTCTTCACAGAGAAACAATACATGGATATGCACCAAGTATTCCTGAAAATTGTCCTATATGTGGAGCTAAATATAATGTTGCTGGTCCATTATGGCTTGGTGATATATGGGATAAGGAATTTTTAGAAGGAATGATAAACATGGCAGAGTCCTTAAAATTAAATAAAAAAGATGACTTGCTAAAATTATTCCATAAATGTTATGATGAAGCAGATGGTCCTGTTACATTCTATGATATTCATAAGATTTGTAAGAATTTAAAAATCAGTTCTCCTAAGATAAATGATGTAATTGATGAAATAGATAAGAGAGGTTATTTCATATCAAGAACACACTTTAAATTAACTGGTATGAGAACAGATATGCCTTTAGAGGAATTAAAACAATTAATATTAGATGTTAAAGAAGAAAAACTAGGTAATGATGTATAAGTTTTATTAATTCTAATATTAAATACTCTTTTTTTATTAAAATAGCATAAGTTAATTTTCTTTCAAAAAAAGTAAGAAGGAAGGTTAATATGTTTATTTTTTTTCGTTAGTAGAAATTATTTTTTCATTAATATTATTTATTCATAATTTAACATGTTATGAGTGTAATAATATTGTAATTCTGATGCATGCTGTATCTCATATGATCTATATGGATTATTGAAGTATGGGAATAGGAATCCTGTCAGTGCATGAACTGCTCCACTAAAGTGTCCGAATTGTTTACAACAGATTTGGTAATATAATGGGAATCCACATCCAGGGTTTATAAATATACTTCCCTGACGTACAGTTCCGTGCCATACCATTGGTATTGGACCTTCCTGTCCATGGTCTTTTGCCATAGTCATTACTTGTGCCCATGCATCATCATAATTATCGAATATTTGACCATCTACTTTATAGTTCCATTTATCATCAGGAACTCCATTAATACCATAATCTAGTACTTGTCCCCAGTCAATATTTACTTGAGCTCCAGCAGTATCCATGAATGCCATTTCGATAATATACACATTACCATTCATGAAATTTCTATAATTTGAACTTCCCGCGTAATGTATAACAATTGCACATTTAGAGCCACGTTCCTCTGCATATTGTGCTAATAAATTTGCATGAACGTGACCTGGATACATATCAGGATTTGCAATTTTTACGAATGCAAGTCGACCTAGAGGTTGAACATCATCAGACGTTTGTTCTGATGCGACAAATACGATACCTACTAATAGAACAATGATAATTATAAATCCTGCATACCATTTCATTAAAGTTCACCATTTTGTTAATTAGATTAAATATCAATAATCTTTTAGTTAATATATATTTTTTTAAACCTTTTAATATTATGGTAATTTAAAATATTTTTTTTTATTAGATTGGAATTAGTTATTGTTCAAATGTTATTTTAAGTATAACTAGCTATGGATTTATCAAAGATTAAATTATAATTTATTCATAATTTAGGACGATTATATGTATTTTTTTTAGTTAATACTCTGAATTTCTTTGATTTATTCGTTTTATTAAATCCAGGATTATTATTAAAAATTGTAATTTATCATAGTTTTTTATAAAATCTGTTCTATATCATTAGAAATATTTTGAAAATAATTTACATAATTTATAAAATTGTTCATTTTTTTAAAAAAGTATATAAATAGTGATAGTTATAATAAGAGTAACGATAATTGTAAAAATTTAAATTAGTATTCTAATTTTATTTTTAAATAATTTTAAAATACTTGTTGGAATAAAAAACAACATATACAATTATTTATTAAAGATTAAGATAAAATAAGAGCTGTGGTAAATCATGAAGGAAGAATATAATGTTTTTGAGGAAGAACCTGAAAATTTAGCTCTATCTATGGATAATTTGGATAAAAAAATATTGGAATTATTAAGCGATGATGGCCGTAAATCTTATAGGAAAATATCAAGAGAATTAGGTGTTTCAGTAGGTACCGTCCATAACAGGGTAGATAAACTAACAAAAACAGGTATAATTAATAAATTTGTTCCAGTAATTAATCATGAAAAACTAGGTTATACTCTTACAGCTATAATAGGATTAGAAATCAAAGGAGGTTCAGTATCCTTTTTAACTGATAAAGAGGAATTTAAAGATAATTTATTAGCAGTTTATGATGTTACCGGACAATTTGACGGTATAGTTATAGCTAAGTTTAGAAACACATTTGAACTTAACAAGTTTATTAAATTATTATTAAAAGAAGATACTGTAATTAGATCTTACACTCAAACTGTATTAAATATAGTTAAAGAGGAATTAAATACCTCTATGATTAATTTTGAGGATTAATCGTTTTCTTTTTACTTATCTTTTTTTTAATTAATAGCTAATTTTTGTAATTAATTTAGTTTATAGTAGTTAATATTTTACAATTTTTTTAGGGAATGCCATTTCTTTTTTTTTAAAATCTATTTTTTTTGGGAATGGGTTATATTTGAATATGATAAATATCAAATAATAGATTATAGTAGAAAATTATTATTTTTTAAGAACTTAAGAGGAGAGGAGTTTAGATAATGTCAGTTCCTGAATTTCCAGATACACAGGATAAACAACCATCTGCACCTATTTCATTAACAAGAGTTGGTGTTACAGGTGTTAAGAAGTTATTGAAGATAGAACGCAGTGGTAATAAGCGTCCAATAATATTATTACCAACATTTGATGCATTTGTAGATTTACCAAGTACTCAAAAAGGAGTACACATGTCAAGAAATCCTGAGGCAATATCAGAAATAGTAGATGAAGCAACAAATGAACCAGAAATACATATTGAAACAATATGTGCAAATCTAGTAAAAAAATTACTTGAAAAACATGAATATGCAGTTAATGCAGAAACAGAAGCAAAAAGTGAATATATAATAAACAAACTATCACCAGTAACAAAAAAGAAAACACAGGAAACAACACAAATCATTTCAAGAGCAGTAGCACATAAAAACGAGGATGGAACAATAAACGTTAAAAAAATGATAGGAGCTGAAGTAGTAGGAATGACAGTATGTCCATGTGCACAGGAATCAGTAGAAAAAGATTCAAAAGAAAAATTACTAGAATTCCTAGATAAAGAAACAACTGAAAAAGTATTAAAAACAGTTACATTTGCTTCACATAATCAGAGGGGAATTGGTACAATATTACTGGAAGTATCTGAGAATCAAGAAGTTAACGTTGATGATTTAATAAGTATCATACAGGAATCTATGAGTTCACCAGTATGTGAAATATTAAAAAGACCAGATGAAAATAGAATAGTAACTAATGCACATCAAAACCCTGTATTTGTGGAAGATTGTGTACGTAACATGGTAATTGGTTTATTAAACAAATATCCTAATTTACCAGATAATTCAATGGTTACAATAAGACAAGTAAACCAGGAAAGTATTCACCAACACAACGCATTTGCAGAAAAAGTAGCATCATTTGGTGAATTAAGACAGGAAAACATGCAGGAGTAAAATAAAATGGAAGTAATGGAATTATCACGAAAAATTATGGACTACCTAGGCGCATTCAAGGGATCAAGACCAGTAGTTCATAACCCTGAGGCAATGATAATCAGAGGAAAAGCAGAACATAAACTAAAACCTGAAGAGATATTACCAAAACTAAATAATTTATTCAAAGACTTAGGTATAAAAAAGGTACAGGTTAACTCAGAAAAAGCAAGAGTATTAACTGATCAAGTTGATGCAACGTTTAGAAAAACAACTGACGTCTTTGATGAATCTCATGGAATTGCAGGAATTGAAAAATTAAAACATACATTTGAGATAACAGGCTTTGAAGCAGATTATCTTGTAGGAGAAATAGAGGATATAGCAACTTATGTTGTAATGTGGATGGATAAATCTGGAGTTGGACCAATGTTTGTAGAAGCAATGGTTGTCAAAGTACATCCACTAGAAAAATAAATTCTTCCCTCTTTTTTTATCATTATATTATATTTACATATAAACGTGATTTTTATGAATTCTATCATATCAAAAAATGAAGCTAAAAAAATACTAGAATTAGATGTTATAGATATACTTGACATAATAAAAAAAATCAATCAAGATAGGCCTAATAAAAATATTACATATTCACGTAATGTATTTCTACCAATAACACACATCTGTAATAATAATTGTGGGTACTGCACATTTAAACAAACACCAGAAGAATCCGATTATCTGTTAATGAATGAAAAAGAAGTAAAAACAATCATAGAAGAAGGCGTGAAATATGATTGTACAGAAGCACTATTCACCTTTGGAGAATCAGCAGATAAAACAGAACCAGTACAAGAAAAACTAAAAGAATACAACTGTGAAACAATGGTAGACTATGTATACAAACTATCAAAAAATACACTAGACAACTATGACATATTACCCCACACTAACATGGGCATAATATCACGTGAGGATTTAGCACGATTATCACAGGTAAATGCATCAATGGGATTAATGTTAGAAACAACAAATAAACACTTACTAAAAACAGTAGCACATAAAGACAGTCCAGGAAAAAATCCTAAAAAAAGAATCAAATATATAACAGATGCAGGAAAAGAAAACATACCATTCACAACAGGACTATTAATAGGAATCGGAGAAACTATGGATGACCGCATAGAATCATTATTCAAGATAAGAGAAATACAGGATAAATACCAGCACATCCAAGAAATAATAATACAAAATTTCAAACCAAAAACAGGAATTGCAATGGAAAACTATCCAGAGCCACCAGTAACAGAATTAATAAAACTAACAATACTAGCACACATAATGTTTCCCGATGTAAGTATACAAATACCACCAAATCTTAATCAAAAATTAATGTCCATATTTACAATAGTCGGAGCTGATGATATAGGTGGAATTTCACCAATAACTAAAGACTACGTTAATCCTGACGAACCATGGCCTAAAATCACAGAACTGGAAAGAGAACTAAACAGTATAAACTTTAAATTAGAAGAAAGATTACCAGTATACAAGAAATACATCAATGAAAAATATTTAAATGAAAATATATTAAAAAAAGCATTAAAACTTCAAAAAAGAATTGAAATTAATTAATTTGTATATCTACAACTGTATGATATACACCTGGTGAATATTTTTTAATTTTACGCTTATTCAATACTTTTATACTTCTGCCCTGTTTTTCAGCAGCTTTTCTAACTCTTTCCACAGGTCTTGTGAATAAAATTGGCTCTGGAGTTGATTCATGATAATGTAATACTCCACCTTTTTTTAAATAGTGTATACCACTATCAAGGTAATCCTCTGTATTACCAATATATCCCATTAATACTCTGTCAGCAACATGATCAAAATCCTGTAAATCACAATCCCCGAGTATTGGTTCGACTATGTCTTCTACTTTATTTAGTTTAATGTTCTCACAGAGAAATTCATAAGAATTTGGATTTATCTCAATAGCATAAATCTTTTTTGGCTTAGAATGTACAGCCATTGGAATTGTGAAATATCCAATACCTGCAAACATGTCTATGATAGTTTCATCGCTTTCAGGTAACTTACTCATTCTTAATCTTTCACCAGTATTTCCCTTAGACCACATTACTTTGGCAACATCTATTTTAAATTTACAATAGTTTTCTTTATGGATAGTTTCTGTACCTTCACCATAAATCATTTCAATATCTGGTTCTCTTTTCTGACCATGTATTTGTCCTAATTTTACTACTCTATTGATATAAGGTAATTTTAGTATTTCATCTAAATTATCAGGTACTTTTTTTACTACCAATATATCGCCTATTACTTTACCTTTCATATGATTACCTTTATTTATCTATGTACGCCCATGTAATTTATTAATTCAATTAAATCTTCAAATGCTATTAATTCCTGTTTAAGAACATCATTCTTTGTTAATGTTCCACTCATTTCTCCATCAGCAGTTAACATGTCTGGTCCTCTATGAATAAGACGGAAATTTCCATCACGTCTGAAAATTTCCTCTGCACGCAAATCATGTACAAAGCATCTTCCAGGAATTATCACAGTATCTTTAACTTCATTTAAGTCAATTGCTCTCAAGTCTTCTTCTGTAATTAGACATGCAATTTCTTGTTCTGTTCCTATAACATTGACATAGTCTGTTGCTTCCAGATTTGTCAGTATTTTTTCTATGTATGGTGCTGATATTTTACTAGTAATTATTGTGGCCTCGGCTCTTATTTTTGTAAGAATATCCAGGTATTCTTTATTTTTATCTTTTGATATTGCATAAGGAGCATCTGTTTCTGGGTCACATACAGGAGTTCCTGTAACTCTTAAATTATATTCACGTGCTGTGTCTCTTACTAATTGTTCAAATTCTTGTATTGGCTGGGGTTTAACACCAGGAACTATAGGGTCACTATTCAGGATTAGTCCTTGATTTCTTGTATTTGCAAATCTCATTAATATTAATGCTTTAGCACCCCATGATTCTAGTTGTTCACATGTTCTTGCTAGTTCTTCACCATCATTAACTCCAGGTATTATTATTGAAGCAGCATGAACATCACAGGTTTCACAGAATCTTTTCAGTGCTTCGATTGATGCTTCAGGTGTCGGGTCATGCATCCACTTCTTTCTTAATACAGGATCTGTGGAGAAAACAGTGTATGTAGTTTCGATAACTCCATTATTGGTTAATTTATCCACAAGATCAGGGTCATCTATACCTTTACCACTAGTATATCCCAGGTGTATTGGAAATCCCATGTCATGTATTCCTTTTGATAATTCTAATAAATGAGGATAACAACTAACATCACCATCACCAGTAATGTTTACCATAGTGTCTCTTGAGAGTTCTGTTTGAAAAATATTGTTTTGTAATGATGCCAGTACATTAAATGGCTGTAGATAGTCTCGTTTCATGTTTGTATCAGTGGTACAATGAGGACAACCTATTTGTCCTGGCGGACAGTTTTTACAGCCTAGTATCTTCTTATCTCTAACATTTTTAAAATAACAATATTCACAAAAACCTCTACAGTTTTTACCAGGTATTCCTCCAATATCGGCCATTATTTGCATAAGTAATTATTTATTAGTAATGTATTTTAATAATATTGTTAAGTTTGATAAAAATAATTTAATTTAAAACAAGAATTATTTATTTTCGTATCAGGAATATAATCTGAAAATAGGGACAAATAGTTGTTTATTATAGTATTTACTTCATAATGTATGGATAAGTCTTTTTTTCATTGAGTTTAAGCATTATTATTTGAAACTTAAAAATTGTTGATAAAAATATCATTTTTATTTCATGAATTCTAGAGTTAAATTAAAAAAATATAATCTATGCTACGTATATAATTATATATATTATAATAATGTATCACATTAAAAATTAATTTAAGGTAATTAAAATGATTGGAAAAAGTACTCATATTGTTGATTGTAGGGAAACAAGAGGAATAGGTGAAGGTGGTGGAATAGCACAGCGTGGAACATATGCTCAATGTGGAGATGATTTGTTAGCTGTGGCTATGTCACCAGGTCGTAGACATATTACAAAACCAGTTTGTGAAATTACTTTTGCATTAAGAGAGGCTAATATTCAAACCAGTACTTTAGTTCTTAATGCTGGTTCAGGGGTTCCTAGAGACACACCTACTGGTGGAGGTAACGGTCTATTTGGAGTTACACCTAAAGAAATTTCACAGATGGGTAGGCATAAAGTAGTGTTAATACACTTTGGCGGAGTAAAAAATCATATTATTTATAAGGCAAAACACGTACTGAAAAATATTAACAAACCTGTTATAATTATTTCACAGTATCCTGTTGACTTTGAAGATTTTGCAAAAATTGGAGTTAAAACTGCTGCTGTAATGCCTGAAAAACCAGAAACACAGGGAACAATTGTTGAATTAATAACTGATGTAATTCGTGGAGAATCCTGTACTCAACAAAAATTAGATGAAATAATCGATAAAGTTGAAAATACAATTGAAAAGTATGGGTATTAATGAAGAGGTAACGAATATGGATATAGTATATAATCTATGTTTAGTTACTCTGATGGGATTTTTAGCAATCTTAGCTGGTATGTTTGAGGATTTGGAATCTGATGTAGCATCAACAAGTAATCCAAATTCTCAGGTTCAACTAGCACCACAGGTAGGTAATTTACATAAATTATTTAACAGAGCAGTATCTGGAGAACCATTGCTTGTTGGTACAATGGCAACTATAGCTGGATCTATTACTTATGTATTATTACAAATAAATCAACCAGTACTATTGTCAATATTATTAGCAACTATTATAACAACAATAATACAAGCTATTTTTTCAGTTACTTCATACATGGGACGTATAACAAGTCAAGCATTATATAATCAACCATTGTTTATGGATGTCATATATAAACATGTTCCTGTAGCTGCAGCACATGCTTTCATAAACTTATTTTCAATTACAACACTAGCTTATCTAATGATTTACGTCTTACAACCAGCAATTCCATTAACATTACCTATTGCAACATTGTTATTAGGTGTTTCATTAGGTTCTATCGGGTCTGCTGTTGGAGATATTCACTATGGTGCTGAAAAACTATATCAACATCATAAGTATGGTTCAGGAATACCTGTATCTGTTAATGGTGATATAACAACAAGAGATTCATTAGGTTCTAGAAATTCATTGGATGTAGTTAAATTCTGTTCTAAATTTGCTGGACCAATAACAGGGCTTTGTTTTGGAATAATTATATTCCTTAATTTTTGGATATTCCTAGTTTTCGGAGTACAAATAGGATTAGTTGTAGGATTTATAATAGTTCTACTAATATTAGGATTAAATTACTTATTAGAACGTAGGTCTCGTTCTATATATGGAGAATATGAAAAATAAATTGGAGATAAAATGAGATGATGATTGAATTATTAATAAGTATAATAATAGGATCAACAATTATTGGTATAGGTGTTCATTTCATACCTGTAGGTGGTGCACCAGCTGCACTATCAACAACTGCTGGTATACCTACAGGAGCTCCAATGATAACAATTGGAATGGGAATCACAGGAATATTAGCTGCTACAAGTGTTATTGGACAACCAGAATATATTATTATCATGTCTGGTGCAATAGGTTCCATGATAATGATGGCAGTAACTATGCTATTTTCTAACATGATACATGTTTATGGTGTGGGAGTTCCACCAGCATCAGCCAACTTTGAAAAAGATCCAATCACAGGTTTCCAGCAAGAGCCGTATGTTAGTCCAGGTACAACAGGTCATGGAATACCAACAATATCATTCGTAAGTGGTTTGATTGGTTCATTTCTAGGTGGTGTCGGTGGTTCACTTGCATTTTGGGCAATATATAATGAATTAAATTTAAAACAAGTATATTCAACAATGGCATGTGGATCAGTATCAGCTATTTTAGCAATAATGTTATTCTTTGTTATTGCTGTTGTAGCATCATATAATATTGGTGGTACTATTCAGGGATTTTATGATAAGAAATTCAAATCAAAAATAATATCAGGTACTATTTCATGTTTTATCATGTCTATTATATTAGCAGTAGTATATGCATTGATTTTAGGGGGTCTATAGATGGCTGATGATTTAATTCCACATCAGATTATAACACTAGTATCACTTGCCGGTGGTTTAATATGTATCTATGCAAGCAATATCTCATCAATTGGGGGTATTTTCTCAATCATAGCTACAATATTGGGTGTTGTTTATGGAACAAATACACTCAGACATGTGGGTAAGTATAGTTTAGGTACTGGAGTACCTTCTATTGTTTACATGTTAACTGCATGTGGTCTAATAAGTTCTATTGTAGGTATTTCATTATCCCTGTTTGTAGATCAGTCAATGCTATTTCCAATAATTAGCGTAGTAATTGCTGGATTAATTGGTTTATCAATCTCATTAATATGTAAATACGTATTTAATATACAGGTTGAAATATTATCAAAATCTTTCATGTCTATTGCTATTGCTACTACAATCACTATAATGGCAATGTCAACACTAGTATTATCTTCTTCAGACGCTAATATGATATACCACTATGTTATAGAAAATGGGTTAATAATATTGTTTATGATTATAACAGTAATGGCTATACAAAATCCGTATAATTCATGCATGGGACCAAATGAAGACCAATATAGAACATTATCTCTAGCAATAGCTAATGCATTTTTAATGTTGATGGTTATTTCAATTATAAGTGTGGTTAGTAATGGTTATTGGTATGTTTATCTAGTGATATCACTTATCGGATGGATTATAAGTATTAGAAAATACTTCCAATACACTAAACAACAAGCAGCATCAGTAAGATGGTATGGATTATGGCCTAAAAATGATGAGGAGGAATTTTAATGGTTGATAACTCAAAAGTTATAATTGATGATGACCTTGTTATGGATGTTAATACTGGAGTCATTGGGTCTAAATCAAGTATAAAATCAGAGGGAGTATCATTTCCAATAGATGATGTTATATCTGAAATCGATAGATTAGAAAGTGCAATAGATGATTTGGAATCCTCCTTAGATTCTAGGACAACATCTAATTTATCAGAAAATAATAGGAATGGAGTATATAGAAAAGCAGGATTATTAACAAATGTGGTTATAGGAGTAATAATTGCATTGATAATATTAATATTAATAGTCTAATATAGGAGGAAAGTACTTTGGTAGAAGATATGGAAGTTGTACAAGGTTGGCCTCTAGAAACTGGAGATTATGATGTTGGTGATTCTAGTAGTCCAGTAGCAGTTGTATCATTGGGTTCAAAAATGAATGAAGAACTAGTAAATGCTGGAGCTGCTATTGCAGGACCATTACATACAGAAAATCTAGGAATAGAAAAATTTGTTGCAAATGTTATTTCTAATTCAAATATTCGTTATGTTGTGATATGTGGTTCAGAAGTACAGGGTCATATAACTGGTAAAACTGTTGAGGCTTTATATGAAAATGGTATTGATTCTGATAAGAAATCTATCATAGGTTCACCTGGAGCAATACCTTTTGTGGAAAATTTATCTGTTGAAGCAGTAGAGCGATTTCAAAGACAAGTGTCTCTTATCAGTATGATAGATAATGAGAATTTAGATGAAATATCTGCTAAGATACAGGAATGTATAGATGAAGATCCTGAAGTTTTTCCTGAGGAACCGATGGTTGTTGAGTTAAGTGAATCTGAGGAAGATGAAGAAATAGAAGAGGATGAAGTTGAATATAGTTCTCAGGGAACAGGTAATGTTGATTCATCAGCTTTAAGATTACTTGAAATAGAAGACCGTATAAGGTTAATGAATAATGAAGTTAAGGAAATTGGCAGTCTTGAGAAAATAAATTCAGGGTATTATGCAGGAAAAATAGAGGGTATAGTTCTTGGTTTTATATTAACCTTAATCCTTCTAATTGTAATAATGATAGGTTGGGTTTAATATGAAAAAGACAATGAACAATATTGGTGAATTGGTAGATTCAATAGAGTATAGAGCCCAGTTAATTGGAAGAAACCAAAGATTAATTAGTGGTGTGGAGAGTACTCGTATAAGTGGTATATTAATTGGATTTATATGTACATTAATCATTGTAGGTATACCTATATTATACTATAGTGGGGGCTTTTAATGTCTGATAATATAAAAGAAGATCTTGAACAAATTAATGAACGTTTAGATAAGTTAGAGGAAAGACTAGAAGAGTCTCATGGTGAATTTTCTCAGAAAACTGGAAAAAGTATTGGAAGAGATATAGGATTTTTATATGGTATAATAATAGCACTAATTGTAGTGATTATATTAATGAAACTCACAATAATTTAGGGTAAAAGACTTAGAAGTAATTATTTAAAAAGGAGCATTTTCATGTTTAAATTTGAACAAAAACAAGAAGTATTTGATGTTTATGGTGTAAAGATAGGTGGACAGCCTGGTGAATATCCAACTGTATTAGCAGGTACAATTTTTTATGCTGGTCATAATATTATATCTGATGAGAATAAGGGAATTTTTGACAAGGATAAGGCAGAAACTCTATTAAATACTATGGATGAAATGACAGATTTAACAGGAAATCCTAATATAGTACAAATATTCGGAGCAACACCTGAAGCTTTACTTAAATATATAGATTTTGTAACATCAATATCTGACGCACCATTTCTTATAGATTCAACATCAGCAGATGCAAGAATAGCCGGAGCAAAACATGTAACAGAATCAGGATTAGCAGAAAGAACCATATATAACTCTATAAACATGTCCATAGACACGGAAGAAATCGAAGCAATAACAAACTCAGACATAACCTCATCAATAATACTAGGATTTAATCCAACTCAACCAGGTGTTGAAGGAAAAATAGAATTATGGGACAATGGAGCAGGTATTCTAGAAAAAGGATTACTGGAAATAGCTGATGATTGTGGTATATTCAAACCTTTAATGGATGTTGCAGTAACACCTCTAGGACAAGGAGGAGGAAGTGCAATAAAAGCAACAATAAATGAGAAAAGTAAATGGGGTTATCCTGCTGGTAGTGGAGTACATAATGTACCATCAGCATGGGATTGGATTAAAAAATATAAAAAGGAATACCCTGAAGTATGGCCTGTATGTGATGTAGGAGCTAACATTGTCCAGCAAATGGCTGGTGGAGACTTTGTATTATTCGGTCCAATAGAAAATACTAGAAAAGCATTCACAGCATGTGCAATGACAGACATGTTTATAGCTGAGGCTAACGAGGCAATAGGCATTAATCCAATAGATTCACATCCATATAAAAATTTATTATGATACTATGACACTAGATAAAGTTACAATACCTAGAATATCACCTAACGATATAAAGGACCAATTCTTCACAGTTTTATCAGTAGAACTAGGAAATACAACTATTAAGTCTATAATTATGACTACAAATATTAAAACTAATAAGAATTATCAGTTGAATAAGATGGTACGTTTAACTAGGGATATAAGACTGCCATCACCATCAGAGGAAATATTCGGTCATACAATATGGGATAAACCGTTATCAAAAGAAGCTATAGAAGAAGCAATATCAAGCATAATTCTTGATTCATTAGCTGAAATCAATTTATCTGTAAGTGATTTGGACTTTGTAGTTAGATCAACAGGTGTTGTTGCTATTTCTGGTTTATCTAGTGAAGTAGGATCTATTATCAAAGCATTATCCGATGGTTGTTTGAAGGCAGGAGTTAAACCTGCACAAATGACTGCCCCATTTTCTATAAATAATATTCCAAAACATATACGTAAATTCTCATTTTTTAATAATATACAGTTTGATGGATCAGTTGTCAGTGTATCTTCACCAGAATCAATAGGCAGAGTCGCTAATGAGATGGAGGGGGAATTAGTTACAGCTGGTTTAAAGCTTGCTAGTAAAGGTTCTGTGATAGATTATCGTAATCCTGTGATATCTGTGGATATGGGGACTACTCTTGCCGGACAAGTGATTGATAATCATAAACCTTATGCAAGTTTAACCTGTAATTATGTTGGACTGGCTGGCGGTATCTCTGATATTATTTTGAGAGATTGTGAAATTATAGAAGATAATCATTCAACAATTGACTTAACATTTACTGAAAATAATAATGGATATGATGAGGTATTGTTACATGAAAATACTCTTAAATTACATGAATATATTGATATCATGGAAGTTCCTCCGGAAGTTAATGAATTTGGTTCTGTTGCTGTAGATTCCACGAAGATAAAACAATCAAAAATCAAAGTTATAGGTTCAAGAATTAATAATACCGAAAAATTAGTAGATACATTTAATAACATAATAGAAAACTTTGATAACAATCAGGTCATGTTACAAATAGATGATATGTATGCATTTTTAATAAAACGGTTAATGGATAAAACTAATGAATTAAATCTCATAAAACAAGATACAACACTAGGAATAACTGGAAGAGCAGGAATAACAGGATATAAACCTTATTTCATAGAACAATATTTGAAAGAAGATTTTGATAATATTTTATTTGCACAGGACGGATTAGCATTAGGTGCATTAATGATGGCAAGATGTATGAATTCCTTAGGTACGCCATCTAATCCAGTAGGCGGATCTAGAAGGGGCATGTGTATAATGCAGCAAAGAATTAAAAATAATAAAATAAGAAAATTCTGATAGAACTTAATGTTGTTAGTATTGTTGGCTAACAGCCATTCCTTCTAATCTTTTTATTCTATCAGCTGTACTTGGATGAGTTGAAAATAATTTCTGTAATGCACCACCTATATTAGTAAGTGGATTTATTATAAACATATGTGCATCTGTTGATTTAGCATCAGTCATAGGCATATTAATATTAGCAAATTCTAGTTTTCTAAGTGCCTCTGCTAAAGCATGAGGATTACCACATATCTGGGCACCAGTTGCATCAGCCTTGTATTCACGTGATCTGCTAATAGATAACTGTATTAATGTTGCAGCTATCGGACCAAGAATTGCTATTAATAATGATCCTAAAATACTACCTGCATCATCATCGGTTGCGAAAAATACTGCATATCTTCCCCAGTCAGCAATAGCTACAATCATACCTGCAAGGGTTGCTGCCACAGAACTTATTAGAATATCTCTGTTTTTTATATGTCCTAGTTCGTGTGATAATACTCCACGTAACTCGTCTTCGTTTAGTATTTGAAGAAGGGCTGTTGTAACTGCTACTGCTGCGTGACTTTGATTACGTCCTGTTGCAAAAGCATTAGGAGTATTAGACTCGATTATTGCTACTCTTGGTTTTTTAATGCCTGCCTGATTTGATAGTTCACCAATGATTCTATGAAGATTTGGTGCTTCTTGCTCTGACACAATACGTGCATTATATGAGGATAATGCAATTTTATCAGAATAGAAATATGATACGAAATTCATAATAATTGCAAATATAAATCCTATGAAGATACCAAAACTACCTAAGCTAAAAATACTTCCGATAGCTCCACAGACTACTACAAGTATTGCAGACATTATTCCTAATAATAATGCTGTTTTCAGATTTTCTAACATTTTTATTTCTGTCCTTAATTATTTTTTTGTATTTACTTCAAACTCTTAAAAATTTATAAGTGTTCCTATATATAGTTTTTTAAATCATCATATTAATATTATATATAATATTCTATTTTTCCAATTAAACGGTCTTATTAATTTTATATTAAGTAGGAATAAATATAATATTAAATAAACTTGGAAGTATAACATGACAACGGCGTTAGTAATGGCTGGTGGAAAAGGCAGTAGAATGGATTCCGATTGTGAGAAACCTATGATTAAAGTTAAGGGTAAGCCAATGGTTACACATGTATTAGATGCTTTAACAAGTTCTAAATATATAGATAAAATTATTGTAGCTGTGAGTCCTAACACTCCTTTCACTGAGAAATATCTGGAAGATTTCCCAGTTATAATAATAAAAACTAAAGGTAATGGATATGTGGAAGATTTGTCAGATATTCTTTCTGACAGAAAATATGTTGAGGAAGATGAAGTTGTAATGACTCTTGTAGCAGATTTACCTTTTATAACTTCAGAACATATAGACGACGTGTTAGATCATTATTATGATAGGGATAAACCTGCTATGTGTGTTTCAGTACCAGCAAATTTATTTGATAAGTATAATTTAACTCCAACATTAGTCTTTGAGGGATTAGTACCTACAGGTGTTAATGTAGTGTTAGCTAATACTAAGGAACAAGATCAAACAATCTATATATCAAATAGTGTAGAATTAGCTTTTAATGTTAATACACTTGATGATTTAGATATCTCTAATCATCATGCTAAGAAGGAGTAAGTTATTATATTAATAAGTTATATATAGTTTTAAAAATAAAGATATTAGTAATTATTATTACCAATAGGTAACTTGTTAAAATACGTTTAGGTGGACATAATGGCAAAAGAAAGGGAATTAATAAAAGGCGAAGAAAAATTATGGGCAGATATCAGAGGATATCAAGTTGCAACAAGTAGTGCACGTATTCTAGGAGAACTAGAAGAATTAACTATCGATGAAAAAACTGGTAAAATTACAGATATTATCATAAAAACAGACAGTGAAAGAAATGTTAATGTTAAAGGTGCTAAACGTAATGGCGACTTGTTAATTGTTCCATTTGGTAAAGTTGAAAAAGTCGGTGAATTTATTATTATATCTGGATAATAACACTATGGGAAAAGAATAATCTATTTGAGGGTTATTTTTTCTTTTTTTTATTATATATTAGAGCTATTTTATATACGAAATTTCTTATCTATTTTTTATCATATTAACTTAAAGAATTGTTTATTATTTTTTTCATGTAAATATTAATGTAAAATTAGTTAATCTATTTTTTTTAAATAATAAAAAAAGAGGGAGGTTAATTATTTTTAGGATTACATTCCTTCCATACTCATATCCATGAGTTTTTTGGTTTCTTGAGCTAATTTATCTGGTAATCCTTTAATATCAATATCAAGGAATCCTCTTACAATCATTGATGCAGCTTCATCTTCTGTTAATCCTCTAGCCATTAGATATTGGATTTCATCTTCAGCTATTTTACCTACAGCAGCTTCGTGTGATAATTCCATGTTTGTAGATTCTCCTCTTAGTTCAGGTACTGAATATATTTTTGAGTCATCAGATAATATTAATCCCATACATTCAAGGTGTCCCCGTACATCTGGTGATTTACCTAATAAATCTCCTCTGGTGTATATTGTAGAGTTATCTTCAGATATTGCTCTTGTAATCATTTCTGATTGGGAGTTTTCTCCAGATAATACTGTTCTGGATCCTTGGTCAATTAATGAATCTTCTTTTCCTGCTAATATTGATTGGAAGAATACTTTACAGTTTTTACCATTTGCGTATGCTGTTGGGTATGCTTGTAAGTTTCTTACTGGATGTGCTAGTATGTAGTTTGAGATGTATGTACTGTTATCATCCATTATAACTCCAGTTCTTGGTCTTACATCTACTTCTTTTGCCCAGTTGTGTACCATGGTGAATGTTACTTTTGCTCCTTTTTTAAGGTAGAATTCTGATACACCTATGTGTGCTGCATTGTCTACGTGTGTTGCTGTTGAACAGCCTGTGATGATATTTATTTCAGAATTTTCTTCAGCAATAATTATGTTGTGTGCAGTTTGTCTTACTTCATCATCACCAATATACATACATGCTTGTATAGGTATGTCTAATTTAGTGTTAGGTTCACTTCTTATGAAGTATCCACTTCTTGCACCTAACTCTGTTGTAGCAGTATATTTATCTGCATCTACCTGTACTGCTTTCCACATGTAATCTTTTAACCAGTCATATTTATCCAGTGCTTGTGCTGTTCCCATTACTTCTACACCAGGGAACATGTTATTTACAAATATTTCTGATTGGTCCATTTGTAGGAATGATGCTGCTCTTCCTTTTTCATCAGTTTCCATTCCAACACTATTTAATGTTTTTTGGTCATCTTTGGTTAAATCTTCTAATGAATCGATGTGGTCGTATTGTCCTACATCTGCTGCTTCAAATTCATCTAAATCTACATCAGCACCAACGGATGCTTTTTTGTCTATTGCTTTTTCTGCTCTGTCTTTAAATGAAACCATTTTATGCATCTCCAAATCCTGATTTTCTAACGTCGTTCATAATATCTGTAGGATTACCTGTTCTTGTAATTTTACCATCTATTAATATATGTGCGTGTGTTGCATTCACATATTTTAATATGTATCCCAGGTGAGTAATGAGTAATCCACTTTTCTTGGTATTAGGGTCATCTTGTCCAAGAAGTGTACCTATTTCTTTTGAAATCAATTCAACATTTTCTATGTCTACTCCAGAATCAGGTTCATCGAACATGATGAAATCAGGTTTTTGTGCTAATAATTGTAATAATTCAGATCTTTTTACTTCTCCACCAGAGAATCCTAAATTAACATCTCTTTCAAGGAAAGTTTCATTTAATTTTAATCTTTTTCCTAATTCAACTACTTCATTGGTTAATTCATCATCATTTTTGTATTCGTGGTCTTTGTCTTCTATTTTTAGTAAATCTTTTAGTTTTACTCCATGAATTGCTGGTGGATTTTGGAAGGTTACACCTAAACCTAATTTGATTCTTTCGTGGGTTTCCATATTTGTTATGTCTTGTCCTTTGTATATTATTTTACCATTCGTGACTTCATATTTTGGAAATCCAAGTATTGTCATAAATAGTGTACTTTTTCCAGCTCCATTTGGGCCGAGTAGTACGTGTCTTTCACCTTCGTTTATCTCCAGGTTTACTCCTTTTAATATTTGCTTTCCTTCTACTTCTACTTCTAAATCTTTTATTTCGAGTAGCATTTAATCACCCTGTTTTTAAATTATAAAAAGTATTATTGTGATATCCTAAGTTTTATATTTTTTTATCAATTATTACTTTCTCTTTCTTTTATTTATTATAATTATCGTGTGTTATATAACAGTGTTATGCTTATTAAGTAATATAACAACGTTATTTTTAATCTGAAGGAATAAAATAGGATTGAATAATATTCGTACAGTTTCTATTTTGAAATTTATTAAGTATTGTAATTATATAATAATTAATCATCTTTAATTTAAATATTATTTCATATTCAATCAATAATACTTTAAAGTAATAATCATTTTGTAAATAGTATTAATATATTTATTAATTAGGTTAACCTAAATTTTTCAATGTTTTCATTAAAAAAATCAAAATTAAAAAAAACTTATAAGCAACGTTTTAAGACGAAATATAATTTAAACAACGATTTTTTACAACAAGAATTATACTGAAAAATCATGATAATAACACAAAAAATTCAATCATCATATTTAAACTTTACGGTATACTCTATAAAATAACCTTTATAATAATAGTTAAAGTCATATAATATTGTACATTATTTTAGTTTGTACATTTTTTTAAATTGTACTAAATTAATAGTACAATGAACACGTGTTTAATATTAATTATAATGTCTAATCTTAGATTATAATGAGTAGATTATTTTTAAAATAAAAAAAATATTTTAAAATAATCATGTTTTTTTAATAGGAGGAAAAAAAATGGCTAATGACGATATTAAAATAATCGTTTTCAGTTGTAACTGGTGCTGCTACGGTGGAGCAGACACTGCAGGAACTTCAAGGATGCAATACCCACCTAACATAAGAATGATCAGAGTAATGTGCTCTGGTAGAATAGAACCTCAATTTATTCTAAAAGCTCTAAGAGAAGGAGCAGATGGAGTATTCGTAGGAGGATGTCACATGGGAGACTGCCACTACGATGCAGGTAACTACAAATTCGATAGAAGAATGAGATTAGTTTACAGATTATTAGATGAACTCGGAATTGAAAAAGAAAGAGTACAACACGACTGGATTTCAGCATCTGAAGGTGAAAAATTTGCTTCCACAATCAGAAGAGTAACTGCTGAAATAGAAGAATTAGGTCCATCACCACTCAAAGCTCAAATAGAACAGGAGGCATAATCACATGGCAGAAAAGAAAAAAATAGGAACAATGTGGCTAGGCGGATGTTCTGGATGTCACATAGCTTTAACTGATTTACACGAACTATTATTAGATGTTCTCGATGTTGCAGAATTCGAATTTTCACCAGTATTAATGGATACAAAATACGATGAAATTCCACACATGGACATTTGTCTTATAGAAGGTGGAATCCGTAACGATGAAAACAGAGAACTCGCAGAAGTATTAAGAGAAAAATCTGACATGATTGTTGCTTACGGTACCTGTGCTGAATTCGGAGGAATTCCAGGATTAGGTAACTTATATGACAATGACGAGTTAACAGAAGAAGCATACATAAACTCTGAATCTACAGTAAACCCAGATAAAATCATACCTAACGAATCTGTACCACACCTAGAAAGCAGAGTAAGACCATTATCTGAAGCAATCAAAGTAGATGCAGCATTACCAGGATGCCCACCAAAATCTGATGTAATTGCACAAGTATTAATTTCATTAGTAAAAGGTGAACCAGTAGAAATTCCTGATAACAACCTTTGTGATGTATGTGAAAGAGAAAAACCACCTACGGGAATGGCTATGGATACCATCAAAAGACCATGGGAAGTTGGACCAACCGACAAAGACATGTGTCTAGTACCACAAGGTATCATATGTTTAGGTCCAGCAACACGTCCATTATGTGGAGCACAATGTCCAGCAGTAGATACACCATGCCGTGGATGTTATGGACCTACAGACAAAGTATATGATGCAGGAGCAAAAATGATAAGTGCTATCTCATCTGACTTTGGTGTAGAAAACGATAAAGATGTAGATCCTGAAGAAGTTGCTGAACAAGTAGAAGATATAGTAGGAACTTTCTATACTTACACATTACCAGCAGCATTAATCCCTTTAAAAGTCAAAAAATAGATGGAATAGGAGGATAAATAAATATGGTAGAATTAACATTAGAACCAGTTACAAGAATAGAAGGTCACGCAAAAATTACAGTAGACCTTGACGAAGAAGGAAATGTAAAAGATACAAAATTACACGTAATGGAATTCAGAGGATTCGAAAAATTCCTACAAGGAAGACCAATCGAAGAAGTTCCAAGAATCGTACCAAGAATCTGTGGTATTTGTGATGTACAACACCACTTAGCAGCAGCTAAAGCATGTGACCAAGTATTTGGATTCAATGATGATGAGATATATCCAGCAGCTTACAAAATGAGAGAAATCATGAATTGGGCTTCTGTAATGCACTCACACACATTAAGTTTCTACTTCTTATCTGCACCTGACTTCATAGGTGGAAAAGACAGAAAAACCAGAAACGTATTCCAAATCATTAAAGATAAACCTGAATTAGCTAAAAAAGCTTTAGAACTAAGAAGAAACTCACAGGATATCGTAGCTGCTGTCGGTGGAAGACCAATTCACCAAGTATCCAACACACCTGGTGGAATTACCACTGAATTAACAGATGAAGAACAAAAAGATAACTTAGTAAAAGCACAAAGAGCTCTTGAACTTTCATTAGACACATGGGATGTAGCACAAGGTATTTTCGAAGAAAATATGGACTTAATCAAAACATTAGGTAATGTTGAAACATACCACTGTGGATTAGTAGACAAAAAAGATGGAAGTTGGGAAATGTACAATGGTAATGTAAGAATGTGCGATAAAGAAGGAGAAAAATACGCAGAATTCGGTTCAGAAGATTACCAAGACTACATGGCTGAAGGTGTAAAACCATACTCCTGGTTAAAATTCCCATACATAAAAGATATAGGATATCCTGAAGGTATATACAGAGTAGCTCCTCTATCAAGAATCAATGTATGTACAAAAATGCCTGACCCAGCTGAAAGAGCACAAGACTACTTAAAAGAATTCAGAAGCAACTTCGGTTACGCTCAAGAACCATTATTATTCCACCCAGCAAGACTCATAGAATTAGTTGCATCAGCAGAATTAGCTGTTGACGGCTTAGAAGGAGACTTAAGTGGACAAAAACGTCCTGAAGCAATAGACCGTGATCAAATCACAGGTAAAGGTATTGGTATTGTTGAAGCATCAAGAGGTACTTTAACCCACCACTACGAAACTGATGAAAACGGTTTAGTAACCAAAGCAAACATTGTAGTAGCTACCGTACAAAACAACCCTGCAATGGAAATGGGTATTCAACAAGTAGCTAAAAACTACATAAAACCTGGAGTAGAAGTTGATGATAAAATCTT
>CACZOU010000001.1 GCA_902782945.1 uncultured Methanobacteriaceae archaeon | reverse complement strand
AGAAGCATACCACGTACCAAAAATTGCAGATGCAATTGTAGATGATGGTAAAACATGGGAAGACATCAGAAAAGAATATGATGACATTGTAGGAGAATATGTAGCAGCATACGCCTAAGTATGAAGCTATTCTTTCCTTTTTTTCTTTTTTTATATTGCTTATTTTTGATTATATTATTTTTTAATTTTGAATTTATAATGCTATAAAAGTATTACTTATTATGAATAATTATGTTTTTAGTTAATACAGGGAGTATTACTTTTTATCAACAGAGTTTATATTTATTGACTTATTCTCATTATTTTTAAATTGTCTTAAACATGTTTTTATTCTTTTTTAGTTCTATTTATTTGTTTATATTCAGTTTAATGATTTTTTTATAAAGTAATATATTTATATAAAATTAATCATAAGTATTATGTAGAAGTATTAAATTATTACTTATCTTTTTTCAATTAATTAATACTTTTTTATTATATTATGTGGGTATATTAAAATTTTTAATTGGTGAAATAATGACAGTGAAACGTTTTACAAAAATGGAAAATGAATCTGCTGATGACTTAATATTTGGAAAAGCAGCACATCCTGTAGAATATGGGATTGGTGTTAAATTAGGTGTAGGAGAAGTAGTTCCTAACATTAAAGTAGCACCAGCTGAAGGATCAGAGTCAACTGTAGATGGAATGGTAGCAACATGTAAAAATATTGCATTTGCAGCTTGTGACCGTGCAGCAGCTATTGGATTACCAACAGTTCAAATAGAACAAGAACATGTAGCTCAACAGACAAAGAGTCGTGAAATATCTGAAAAAACAACTGCTGTACAGATGGAACAGCTTGAGGAAATGCATGATAAATATGGAACTAATGTCTCATTAATGTCTACCATAGCAGATATTCGTGAGGAAGATATGGGTGGACTCAGAGGATCTGACTTTGATGTAATGATGGATGAATCCTTTGAAGCATGTGCGGAAAATGGTGCATCAATTCTATGTATAGAAACCATTGGTGGTAAAGTAGTATCAGATTATGGTATATCAAGAGGAGATATCCGTGCAATATTATATGGAATAGGTGTACTTGGTTCTATTGACATGGAATATATGTGGCCAAAAATTGTGAAAGTAGCTAGTAAACAAAGCCATTGTGTACCTGGTGGAGACACAGACTGTGCACAGGCAAACACTGCAATGTTCCTTGCTGGTGGATTAACCAGTAAAAACGTATCACATACATTAGCTGCAGTAGCAAGAGCAATTGCAGGAGCAAGAAGTCTAGTAGCAGTTGAATGTGGTGCAACTGGACCAACTAAGGATTGTGGGTATGAAAATCCTATAGTAAAAGCTATTAGTGGTGTTCCAGTATGTGCAGAAGGTAAAAATGCTACATGTGCTCACTCAGATTTAATGGGTAACTTAACCTGTGGTGTGGTTGATTGTTGGAGTAATGAATCTGTATATAACAGAGAAGAAATGGGCGGACCAACTCCTGGTGTATGGTTACAGTCATTAGGTTTTGAATGTGCTTTAATGAACACCGCAACCCAAATAGGTACTGCAAAAGCACTAAGAGATACATATGTATTAGCAGACAAATACAGAGATCCACAAGGTATAGTTTTAGCATATGATAATGCATATAAGATAGGTGAAGCTATAGTGGCTGAAGGAGAAGATATATATCTTAGATCTCGTGCAGCAGCACTTAAGGGTATTGATTTAATAAATGAAGCAGTTGATCAAAATCGTATCTTATTAACTAGATTCGAAAGAGATACTTTAGATTCAGCACAGAAAACTATTGAACAATTACCAGAAGATAAAGACAAATTCATAAAAACATGCATTAAACGTTATGGTAGAAAGGTTAAAGAACATGACCCTTCACAATACGAATTATAATCGAATAGAATTATTAAGGAGATGTCTAGGATGGTAGATAGATTAATTGAATATATGAATAAGTTAGATGATTACGAAAAAATCGCAATCAGATATAATGTAAAAATTGAAGGTCCTGCTCTTAAGCCTGAGGATGACCCAGAGGTAATTGAAATTTTACCTAAGGAAGAAGGTACACAGAGAACATTAGCTCTAGATGTATTGTATGGTGATAAAGATAAATGTGATGCAGACACAGAAAAAGCTCTGGAAGATGGTGCAGATCCAATAGATCTTATTAACAATGCTTTAATGAAAGGTATGGATGGTGTAAGTGCATTATATACTAAAGGTGAATTCTTCTTACCTGATTTAATGCTT